>JAXFBD010000029.1:0-12381 GCA_034118545.1 Blautia sp. | reverse complement strand
AAAGAATCCATGAAGTATACATTTGCAAAAGAAGGAGAAGTGGAATATACCACCACCTTTACGTTTATGGGATTCCAGTATGCAAAGATCGTATCTTATCCGGGAACCCCTGAAGTCGAAAACTTCACAGCATATACTCTTCATACCAGAATGAACCAGACAGGAAGACTGGAATTTTCCAATCCGGATCTGAATCAGCTTGCTCATAATATCCACTGGGGCTTAAAAGGCAATTTCGTGGATGTACCTACCGACTGTCCTCAGAGAAACGAGCGTCTTGGCTGGACAGGTGATGCACAGATTTTCTGCCGTACGGCATGCTTCCTTGAAAATACATACAATTTCTACAGAAAATGGCTTATCGATGTAGAAGCAGACCAGACACCGGAGGGCGGCGTTGCCCATGTGGTGCCGGATCTTCTTACCGGCAGACCGGAAATTGCCAATGACTGGCTGCTCAGCCAGGGAAGCCATTCCGCAGCAGCCTGGGCAGATGTGGCAGTTATCAATCCATGGACCATGTATCTGAATTTTGGCGATAAAGAAATCCTCAGACTGCAGTATAAGAGCATGAAGGGGTGGATTGACTTCATGAAAGAGCATGCACAAGACTACATCTGGAACTATAAGCTTCAGTTTGGCGACTGGGTGGCTCTTGATGCAGCAGAAGGCAGTTACTTTGGAGCGACACCCAATGATCTTACCTGTACTGCATACTTTGCTTATTCTACAGGATTATTTGTAAAGGTGGCAGAGGTCCTTGGAAAAGCAGAAGATGTAAAGGAATACTCCGAATTGTATGACAAGATTGTGAAAAAATTCCAGAAAACATTCTTTGATGAAAATGGCAGCATGACGGCTCAGACTCAGACAGCACATATTGTGGCACTTTATTTCGGACTGACGCCTGATGAATATAAGGAACAGACGGTAAATGGTCTTCTCAGACTTCTGGAAAAAGAAAACGGCCATCTGGTAACCGGATTTGTGGGAACACCATATTTCTGCCATGCGTTAAGCCAGAACGGCCATGTAAAAGAGGCATATGAGCTGCTTCTTAAAGATGATTTTCCATCCTGGCTGTATCAGGTAAAAATGGGAGCGACAACTGTCTGGGAACACTGGGACGGTATTAAACCTGACGGAACCATGTGGAGTCCGGATATGAATTCCTTTAATCACTATGCATATGGTGCCATCGGAGAATGGCTTGTGCGTGTGGCAGGCGGTCTCGAAATCGACGAGCAGAATCCGGGATATAAGCATTCCGTCATATATCCAAGACTTGGCGGCGGCCTCTCCTATATGAATACAGAATATGATTCTGTTTACGGAACTGTGAAGAGCTGCTGGGAAGACAATGGAGATCATGCTGTATTATATGTGACGGTTCCGGTAAACACCACTGCAACCATCTGTCTGGACGGTGCACGAGAAGTAACCGAAAGTGACGGACTTGTATTTGAAAAGGGCAGTGACTGCATGAAGGCCAAAGCCGGATCAGGAGAATATACAATTAAATTTATGAAATAAACGCAAAAAATTGAATTTTCTATCCTTAAGTTTTGAAATTTCTATGGTCAAAGGTTTTTTTCTTTTGTATAATATGTATATAATTTAAAGCGCGTATGCATATTCATTATGCAAAAATACGTAAGGAAAGGAGATTCAAAATGAAAAAATCAGCATTGGCACTCTTATTAGCCGGAGCAATGGCAGTAGGAACCGTTCCGGCAACTGTAATGGCAGAGGAAGCTGCAAAACCCTATGAAGGTGTTACCTTAAGCATGTGGATCTACACAGCAGAGTATAATGAGGGAACACAGGCTATCATGGCAAAAGCTACCGAAGAACTGGGTATGGAATTTGCCATTGAAATCAGCCCTGGCGGAACAGAGGGTGATAACCTGGTTAAAACAAAATGCGCATCCGGCGACCTTCCGGATATCGTAAACTACAACTCAGGTTCTCTGCTGACTGCACTGAATCCGAAGGAACATTTCCTTGATATTACAGATGAGGAAATGACTGCAAAATTTGACGAAGCATTTACAAGTACAGTAAGCCAGGATGACAGAATTTATGGCGCACCGTTTACCACAACTCAGGGTGGTGCAGTTATTTACTGGAAACCGGATTATGAAGAACTGGGTCTTGAAGTTCCGAATACATGGGATGAATTTGTTGCAAACTGTAATGCACTGAAAGAAGCAGGCAAAACTCCTTGCTACCTGTCCGCAGGTGACACATGGACCACACAGCTTGTATTCCTTGGCGACAACTACAATGTACTTGCAAGCAACCCTGATTTTGCAGAGCAGTTTACAGCGGGAACTGCTAAATTCGCATCCGAACCAGGTGCTCTCAGAAGCTGGGAAAAATATGCAGATCTTGTAGATATGTACAATGCAGACTACACAGCTGCAAAATATGATGACGGTCTTGAAGCAATGGCAACAGGTCAGGCAACACACTGGTTCATGCTGACACAGGTTGTTCCTGCTATGATCGCAAACCATCCGGAAGCAGCAGAAAACCTTGGTGTATTTGCTATTCCTGGTGATGATGCTGATAACGCTGGTCTTACTGTTTGGGAGCCAAACGCATGGTACATCAACAAAGACAGCGCAAATACAGAAGCAGCTCTTGCATTCCTTAACTTCTGGTATCAGGAAGAAAACATGAGCGAATACATCGAAATGATGGGCGCAAACGGTCCATCCTGTATCAAAGGATATACTCTTCCGGAATCCGTTCCTTCTGCAATCCGTGTAGACATGCAGAAATACTTCGACGAAGGAAAAACTGCACCGGCACTTGAGTTTATCACTCCTGTAAAAGGTTCTACCTGTGAGCAGATCACAACTTCTGCAGCTCTTGGCCAGATTGATGCAGCTACAGCAGCTCAGATGTACGATGATGACTGCAAGAAATCTGCAGTACAGCAGGGTCTTGGATGGGAATAAGCCCTGAGTGTAACTGGTGATTTTTCCGGCCGCCTGCATATGCGGGCGGCCTTTTCTTTAGGAGGTTTCCATGAAAGCAAAAAAACGCGACAATAAATTATACTCCTTCTGGTTCGTAGTACCGTCTCTTGTTATTTTCGGTGTATTCTTTCTGTATCCGATCATTACTTCCCTGTATTACAGTCTGACGGTATGGAATTTTGAAACGGCAACTTTCTGCGGACTGGATAACTATAAGATGTTTTTCTCAGAAAACTCGCTGAGTTCATCTATTGTACATACCCTGATTTATGCTTTTCTTACCAGTGGACTGAAGGTAATCCTGGCACTTTTTATTGCCATGTTCCTCTGCAGTGAGATTCGTTCCAAGGGATTCATCCGTTCCGCAGTGTTTTTCCCAAACCTGGTGTCTACCATGGCTGTAGGTCTTACATTTGCTTACCTGATGCATCCCACAAAAGGTGTCATCAACATGCTTCTGCAGGCAATCGGTTTTTCACCGATCAACTTTTTAGGTGACATTAATCTGGCACTGTACAGTGTAATTGCGGTAGATGTCTGGAAAGGTCTTTCCATTTCCGTAGTAATATATATTGCAGGTATCCAGTCCATTGACAAAACCTATTATGAGGCTGCCTCCATCGATGGTGCCAGCGCATGGCAGAGATTTAAAAATATCACACTGCCTCTGGTTGCACCTTCGCAGAACTCCATAATCATTTTGTCTCTGATCGGCGGTCTGCGTACCTTCGACCTGATCTGGGCTATGACAGGCGGCGGCCCCGGATTTGCCACAGACGTTATGGCATCTGTTATTTACAAGGAATATGCATATGGTTTCTATGGCCTGTCCACAGCAGGTAACGTAATTATGTTAATACTGATTTCCTGTATTGCATTCCCGCTTCAGCATTTCCTTATGAAGAGAGAGGAGGCAATCCAGTAATGAAGAAGAAAAAAAGACTTATTTTAATTGCAGATATTATCGGTGTCATCGCAGCGATTATTATTTTTATCGTACCTTTTTATTTTATGTTTGTGAATTCCCTGAAATCGCAGCAGGAAGCAGGTCTTCTTAATATTTCATGGCCTTCAGAGCTGCATTTTGAGAATTATGCGAAAGTATTTTCCTATTCAAATTATCAGCTTTTAACAGCATTTAAAAACAGTTTGCTTCTTACTCTGTTCACAGTATTAGGGCTTCTTGTCACAGGCGCCATGGCCGGATATGTTATTCAGAGACGTAATGACAGAATCATGAAAACTGTTCAGTGGATCATCATGCTGGGACTTATGATTCCGGCTGCCATCCTTCCGACAATCAGCCTTCTTCAGAAACTACATATTTACAAAACCATGTTTGGTATGGTAATGATAGAAATTGCATTGCAGACACCGTTTACAATTATGCTGTTCAGAGGGTATATGGCTTCCATTCCAAGAGAACTGGAAGAGGCTGCAAGAATTGACGGCTGTAATCCATTGCAGGTGTTTACAAAAGTAATTCAGCCGCTTTTAAAGCCAATCAGCTCCACCGTTATCATTCTGACAGGTGTAACTACATTTAATGATTTTACCAATCCTCTGTACTTTATGCCGGGTGCGGAAAATACAACTGTACAGCTGACACTTTATAACTATAAAGGTCAGTTTGCAAGCAGCTACAATCTGTTATTTGCAGATATTATCTTAATTACATTGCCGATGCTGATTCTTTTTATTTTCTTTAATAAGAAAATTGTAGCCGGAATGGTTGCGGGATCTGTTAAAGGCTAAGGAGATTTTTATGAAATACCGGACTAAACTGTTTCTTGGATATTTGATAGTGGCATTGCTCCTGAGTTTGTCACTTGGAATCGTTGTGTACAAAATCAGCCTTAATTATGAAACTGAGCAGCAGGAAAACAGTCTGGCCGTTTCTTCTGAACAGCTGGTTCTCCAATTAGAGGACCGGCTGAACAGAATGGATGCAATTATATACTATATTCTGTCTGATCAGGATATGTTGAACAGTATAGAGACACTGGGGATGGTTACAGAAAGAAGCATCCCCAGTTCTTATGTGTTAAATGCACAGAAAACACTTTATTCAGGGTTTAATTCCGAATATATTTTTAAGAATTCGTATCGGACTGTATTTTATAATGAATGCAATTATGCAATAAGCAGTTATAATGCCAATGACGGAAACCGTATGGCTCCTGATTTTATCATGAATCAGATTTCTTATCATGAAAAGGCAGATCTGGCAAAAGGAAAAACGGTAATGGTCGGTTCCCATGAGGATGTTTTTGGCAGAAAGAAAGGTGTTTTTGTTTATTCTGTAATGAAAGCAGTACAGGGCTTTCAGATGGGATATATTGAAATTGAAAATACAACGGAAAGTCTGAATACTCTGGATGTTGCCGATTCAGACACACGTTTTCTCATACTGACGGATGACAGCAATGTTTTGTATACCAATGATGACAAAGCACTGGAAAGCAATCTGTCAAAAAAACTGCAGACAATGGACAATGATGAAACCAGTCATATAAATGGATCCCTTTATTCAAAAAGAAATTCTGACCAGTATGGTTTTTCTGTTATCACCTATGTCCAGGAATTCAACAGGGGCGCCGGCAGACTTGCACTTGTCATCACTGCTTTAATGGGCGGGATTCTGACCTTTGCTTTCTGCTTCACACTTCTGATGATGTTTTCCTATATACTGGCGAAGCCCATCAGAGAATTCAGAAAAACAATTGAAAAAACCAGACTGGAAAATCTGGGTATTCAGGAGATTCAGACCACATCCCATCTGGATGAGATCAAAATGCTGACAAATTCCTATATTTCCATGACTGAGAAGTTAAATAAGGCCATAAAAAATGAGAAACGGTCGCTGATGCTGCAGATGCAGGCGCAGTTTGATACACTTCAGGCGCAGATCAATCCCCATTTTCTCTACAATGTTCTGAACACCATTTCCAGCCGAGGGATAGAAGACAATGATGATATGATCTGTGAAATGTGCGGGGCACTGGCAAGCCTTGTACGGTATTCTACAAATAATAAAGAACGCTATGCCCATGTCAGCCAGGAAATGCAGTACCTGGAAAATTATCTGTACCTTCTGAAAGCCCGTTATGGAGATAAGATTTTGTTTCATATGGATGTTGACAAAGAGGTTCAGGATCAGCTTCTTCCTAAAATGACACTGCATCAGTTTGTGGAAAATGTTTTTGCCCATGGATATTCCCATTCTGACCGGCAGATGGCAGTGGAACTGACAGGAAGAATGTATGAAGACCGATGGGAAATCTGTGTCCGTGATAACGGAGAAGGTATTTCAGAGGAAAAGCTGAAAGAAATAAGAGAAAAAATAGAGGATATCCGACGGAAAATCCTGGAAAATTCAGGTGGGCTGGAAATGGAAATAGGCGGAATGGGGCTTGTAAATACTTATGCCAGATGCCTTCTTCTGTATAATCGGAATCTTATTTTTTCTGTGGAAAACCTTTCTGAAGGGGTGGAAATTAAAATAGGGGAAATGAGGAGGACATAAAAAATGTTTCGTGTGCTGGTAGTGGATGACGAGCCGTTGGCACTGAAATCTATCTGCTCCATTATTGAACGGAGAAGTAAAGAATATAAAGTAATCGCAACAGCAGAGAACGGACAGGATGCACTGAAAAAAATACGCACACTTGTTCCGGAGCTGGTAATCTGCGATATTAAAATGCCGCTGATCTCAGGAGTAGAGCTGGCTACTATAATCAGAAACGAGCTGCCTGAGGTATGCTTTATTCTGGCAAGCGGATACCAGGATTTCGAATATGCAAGAAGTGCCATCCGGTCCGGTGTGACAGATTATCTTCTGAAGCCAATTATGCCTTCTGATCTTCTTCATTCTCTGGAATATGCCTCGGAGAGGATAGAGGAAATACGGTATAAGGAAAGGAACAGAATTCTTCGTGCCCTGGGAAACGGTAAAATGGTTGACCGTCAGAAGGTGAAAAGGTATTTCCCTTCTGAGCAGTATTACGGGGTGCTTTTGCGCCTCAACGGACTGCCCCGGCGTTTTTCCATGGACAGAACAAGAGAGATTTATTCCGATATCTACGAAAAATATGTTTTATTCGGGCGGGATGAAATGGAATCTCTGTATCTGATTCCTCAGGAATTGCTTCCAAAGGAAGGGTTTCTGTCCTATCTTGATAAAATACGCAGTCAGCAAAAGCCAACGGATTATTATACATTGATATATGACAGCAGGCCTTTTTCCAGTGATGAGCTTCGTGAAAAAATCCAGAGCATGTATCAGGAACTGGATCAGCGCAGCAGTGTGGGTGTGACGCAGTGCCTGGATCTTTCAGAGCTGGAGAAAAATCCTGTTCTGCCTCCAAATAAGCTTCGAAGGCAGGAGGAGTGTATTCTTTCACGTCTTGAGACTGTGGCAAAAACAAAAAAGAGTGATCAGATACGGGAGGAAATAAGAGCCGGATATCAGGCTGTGAAGTCTTTTTCCCCGCCGCAGCTCTGGCTGGAAAACTTCACCAGAGAAATTCTGATTGTCATGCGGCAAAACGGACTGTGCAGATTATCTGCCTCAGAAAGTGAGCATCTTCTGAACGATGCCTTTTATAATGCTACTTCAATGGAGATGCTGGCAGATACACTTATGGATATCTTTTTTGACGGAGAAAAGGATGAGCCGGGAAACAGTAAGGTGGATTCCCGGGAATTTTTCAATGAGATTGAACATTTCCTTGAATTAAATCTTTCAAAGTCTCTGACTCTTTCAGAATTATGCAGAGAGTTTGGTATTTCCCAGACGTATATGAGCCGTCTGTTCAGGAAATATACAGGCAACTCCTTCAGCCAGTATCTGACAGAAATGCGTATGAACCGGGCTAAAGAGCTGTTTCGGGCCAATCCTGACAGCTTTATTAAGGATGTGGCCGCAATGGTGGGGTATGAGGATCAGTTTTATTTCAGCCGTATCTTTCGTTCCTACACGAAAAAAAGTCCCTCCGAATATCTGAAGGAGATATCAAAACTAAAAATGAACTGATGTATTAAAATTTTGAAAAATTATATTGGACATTTGCGCATGCGAACCGCTAGAAAATGTCCAGAAGCCCCGCAGGAAATCCACCAGTCCGGACTCTACGCATACAAATCACAAAAAAAATCCCAAAAATATGTTGCCGCAGCCAAATTATGTATTTACAAGGACATATTTAAGTGCTAACATATGACTATAATCGAAAATGGAAATGGCATAAAATTATTCGATAGGAGAGAAAGGAAGTGCACTTATGGCAAATAAAGGATTACAGCAAAGAGGGATTGTGCGTAAAAACAAAATGCTGCATGCGTCCATTAAGTTATTTCTGAAGAACGGCTATGAAAAAACGACCACGGCATCTATTGCCAAAGAGGCAGGGATGTCAGCCTCGTCATTTTTTGCAGCATTTGAAAGTAAGGAGGAACTTCTGCTGACCCTGGAAAAGATCATGTTCAGCAAACAGTTTGAGAGCGCTGGTCAGTTCGACAAAGTATCAGATGATCCGGTTCTCCTTTATTCTATAGAAACTTGTCTGCAGATCTACATCACAGAACTATCGGAGCCTCTCAGGGAACTTTATGTGATGTCCTACTCGCTGCCCACCACATCGGAGTACATCTATAGCAGCATGGCGGGACGGCTGCAGAAGATTTTTTCGAAATACATGCCTGACGCGGAAGAGAAAGATTTTTACGAGATGGATATTGCGACTGCCGGAATTATGAGGGCCTATATGGCAAAGCCCTGCGACTTGTATTTTACATTAGAAGACAAGCTTACGCGATTCCTTCAGAGCAGTTTAACGCTTTATTCCGTTCCGAAGGAAGTGCAGGCAAAGATTATGGATTCTGTTTTGAAAATGGATCTAAAATCCTATGCGGAGCAGATGATTCAGAGAATGATAGAGATAGCGAAGAACGGTATTTTGCTGACCGGTGAAGAATAAAAATTTCCCGTATTTATGCGGGTTTTGGCGTTTGGCAAATGCCTGAAAATTTAAATAAAAGAAAGGAATCAGACATGTTATACGAAAAAACAGAAAAGCTGACGAAGGAAGCTTTCCGCAATCCGGGAAGCGAATACCGTGCCACACCATTCTGGGCCTGGAACTGCAAAATGACAAAAGAAGAAGTTGACAATTCCCTGGAATCCATAAAAAAGATGGGAATGGGCGGAGGTCATATTCACTGTCGTACAGGGATGGATAATCCATATATGGGTGAGGAATTCTTAAGTCTTGTAAAATATTCCAATGAAAAATGTAAAGAAATGGGACTGCTTACCTGGCTTTACGATGAAGACCGGTGGCCATCAGGAGCCGGCGGCGGCCTTGTAACAAAGGATCATCAGTACCGGATCCGATTTCTTTTGTTTACCCCTGAGCGTCAGGAGGGCAAAAATATAGCCCAGAGCGAGCTGCGTTCTTCCGGCCAGGCTGTAAGAAGTGAGGAAAGAACTTATCTGGGCAGATATCAGGTGAAGCTTGAGGGTGGTTATATGACAGATTATGCCAGACTGGGCGAAGATGAACCCTTAAAAGATGGGTATAATGAATGGTTCGCTTATCTGGAGATATCCGGGGATAACCCATGGTTTAATAATCAGGCGTATTTAAATACACTGGATAAAAAAGCAGTGGAGCGTTTTATTGAAGTGACCCATGAAAAATACTATGAACTTCTGGGCTCAGAATTTGGCAAAAGCATTCCGGCTATTTTTACTGATGAACCTCAGTTTTCCCATAAAACAACGCTGGGCTTCGCAGATGAAAAAACCGATATTACCATTCCCTATACAGATGATCTGGAGGAAACTTTTACGGCAGCCTATGGCCACAGCCTGCTGGATCATCTTCCGGAGCTGTTCTGGGAGCTGGGAGAGGATAAAGTATCTGCTATCCGTTATGAATACCATGACCACATTGCAGAACGGTTTGCCTCTGCCTTTGCAGATACCATTGGTTCCTGGTGCGAAAATCACGGTATTTTGCTTACCGGCCATATGATGGAAGAACCCACTCTGGAAACGCAGACTGCAGCGCTTGGGGAAGCTATGAGGTCCTATCGTTCCTTCCAGCTTCCGGGAGTGGATATGCTCTGTGACAGAAGAGAGCTTTCTACCATGAAACAGACGCAGAGTGCCGTTCATCAGTATGGAAGAGCAGGTGCCATGAGCGAGCTTTACGGCGTTACGAACTGGGACTTTGATTTCCGGGGACATAAGGTACAGGGAGACTGGCAGGCAGCTCTTGGTGTTACTGTCCGTGTTCCTCATCTGACCTGGACAAGTATGGCAGGTGAGGCAAAACGTGACTACCCTGCAGCAATCGGATATCAGTCGCCATGGTATGAAGAGTATCCGCTGATCGAGAATCACTTTGCAAGGGTGAATTCCGCTCTTACAAGAGGTACTCCTCATGTTCGTCTCGGAGTTATTCATCCCATCGAATCCTACTGGCTGTTCTGGGGACCAAAGGAACAGACAGCTGCTGTACGCGAGGAAATGGATGATAATTTTGCAAACCTGATCAACTGGCTTCTGTATGGCACCATCGACTTTGACTTTATTGCAGAGTCGCTTCTGCCTGAATTAAATAAAGGACAGCAGGACGTAGCACAATTAAAAGCCGGAGAGATGAATTATGATGTGATTCTTGTTCCCAATTGCCTGACACTTCGCAGCTCCACACTGGAGATTCTGGAAAAGTTCAGAGATCGCGGAGGCCGTGTGATTTTTGCCGGAGATATACCTTCACTGGAAAATGCCCGTCCCTCTGAAAGAGGAAAGAACCTGGCTAAAAAGTGTGAAACCATAATCTTTGGCAAAAATCAGATTCTTCGTGCATTAAAGCCTGTCCGTGAAATTGAGATAAAAGAGGCAGACGGTGCGGCAAGTATGAATCTTATTTACCAGATGCGGGAAGAAGGCGATAACCGCTGGCTGTTTATATCTCACGTAAAAAGAGTTGTGCCGGAAGATGAGCGTCACATGGTCATTGGAGGTATCAGAAATAAAATGTCCAACGAAGACATTCCTGTGGAGGAACATCTACGGATTACCATTGCCGGTGAATGGAAAGCAACGCTTTATGATACAATGACAGGAGAAATAAAAGAACTGTTCTGTTCATATGATAACGGCAATACAGTTCTCCTTCGGAATATGTTTGATCATGACAGCATGTTATTATACCTGGAGCCGGGAAAACGGGAGAATAGCCAAAGCTTTGAAATCCCCGGAACAAGGGAACGGGAGATTGCCATCTTGCCGGAGGCAGAGATTTGTCTCAGCGAACCAAATGTGAGCATTCTTGATCTGGCAGAATACCGTTTTGATAACGGAGAGTGGAATCCTGAAGAAGAAATTCTGCGAATTGACAACAAATTCCGTGAACTGCTTGGATATCCATTCCGGATGGAAGCTTTTGCACAGCCATGGACGAACGATAAGGAGGAAGGCTTCGAACATACCCTGTCTCTCAGGTATACTATCCGATCCACGACAGATTTAAATAAAGTATCGCTGGCAATGGAAAATGATGAGACCACACGGATTTTCCTTGACGGAAAAGAAGTGGAAAACAGACAGACAGGCTGGTATACCGATCATCTGATCCGTACAGTTTCACTTCCGGAAATTACAACAGGAGAACACACTCTTCAGGTGGAGATTCCGTATAACTCAAAAGTAAATATTGAGAGTATGTTCC
The DNA here is from genome assembly GCA_034118545.1 of Blautia sp. Lineage (GTDB taxonomy): Bacteria > Bacillota > Clostridia > Lachnospirales > Lachnospiraceae > Blautia_A. The sequence continues at coordinate 653 of JAXFBD010000029.1, read as the reverse complement.
TGCTGGGTGATTTTTCCGTAAATGTAACCGGACGAAAACAGGTTCTCACAATGCCTGTTCGCCAAGCGTCTTATTCAGATACCACAAGACAGGGCCTTCCTTTCTACGGCGGAAATGTTACATATAAGATTCCATTTACAAGTAACGGAGGAGAGGTGTCTGTTCAGGCAACCATGTTCCGTGCACCTGTAATAAAAGCTTCTGTTGATGGAAAAGAGGCAGGGCATATTGCGATTTCACCATATAAGGTCAGCCTTGGTAAATTGCCGGCAGGAGAACATATGCTGGAGCTTACTGCTTTCGGAAGCCGCATCAATACCTTTGGAACCGTACATAACTGTAATCAGAAGGAATTCTGGTACGGACCCAATGCATGGAGAACAGTGGGAGACCAGTGGTCCTATGAATACCAGCTTAAACCGGTGGGACTGCTGAAAGCACCTGTCATAACAGAAAAAGACGTATAAAAATAAGGGGCTGCCGCATCAATGCGACAGCCCTGTTAGTCCGGGTATTCCACACCCTCAGGGAGAGGATCCCAGTCATTTAATCCAAGGCTCTGTTTAAATTTTGCCTGTTCAATGGTAACCTTCGGCAGATCCTCATCCAGATATTCCAGAAGCTCTGTAATTCCCTCGCGGGTTACATTATTT
>JAXFBD010000028.1:0-16193 GCA_034118545.1 Blautia sp. | reverse complement strand
ACCATAAAGAGAAACCAGCGGGATCATCAGTACCTGGAACGGAATAACCATGGAAGCGATCATTGCGGAGAACATAATTCCGCATGCTTTCCATTTGTTTCTGACTATTACAAAGGATGCCATTGATGAAAGAAGCAGGGTCAGCACGGTCGAGCATCCTGTAACAATCAGGGAGTTCTTAAAAGCACCCCAGAAGTTCATTTTGTCCATGGCCTTCGGGAAGTTTTCCAGTGTAAAGCCATGAGCACCGATTAATGCCAGCGGATTGGAGGTAATATCCGCTTTCGTCTTAAATACGTTAACAACAACCATTAAGAACGGAAAGATAAATGCGATAAAAACAACAATCAGTATGATCATCATAATCGCGCGAGAGATATGTTTTTTGTTTGCTGCTGCTTTGTTTGCATCCATTACGCTTCTACCTCCCCTTTCTTACCGATATAAACCTGTGTTACACCTACGATCGCACAGATAACAAAGAGTATCATAGCCTCTGCCTGGCCGGTTCCGTAATTCTTGTATGTAAATGCCTGATTGTAAACGTGCATTGCCGCCAGTACGGAAGAGCCGAAAGGCTCACCTTTTGTAAGAGAAAGGTTCACATCGTAAACCATGAAGCATCTTGTGATCGTAAGGAAAAGACACTGTACAAAGGAAGCTCTCATCAGCGGCACAGTTACGTTTATTGTTGCCTGGCTCTTTGTACATCCGTCAATCTGTGCAGCTTCCATAAGGCTCTTCGGAACACTCATAAAGCCCGCAACGTAAATCAGCATCATATATCCTGCGTACTGCCATACGGAAACAATGATCATACAGAGCATGGCACCGCTTGGCGTAGCCAGCCAGGATGTGGAAAGAAATCCCGCATTCAGAGCAGTTCCCAGTGCAACAAATGCACGGTTAAATACGAATTTCCAAACATAACCAAGAACGATACCGCCGATCAGGTTCGGGATAAAGAAGCCTGCACGGAAGAAGTTCTGGCCTTTAATACCGCTGGTAACCAGGTATGCCAGCAAAAATGCCACCACATTTACAAGGATAACCGCGATTGCAGAATAAATAAAGGTTCTTCCAAGGGCCTGCCAGTAGGCAACATCTTTAAATGTTGCAACATAGTTTGCCAGACCGACAAACGGTTTTGCTTTGGAAACACCGTCCCAGCTGGTGAATGTCAGATATAAACCATAGACAAACGGAAGGATTACGACCGCACAGAAAAGAAGTGCTGCGGGACCTGCAAACATGGCGAATTGTCTGATCTTATATGACATGGTATTTCTTTTCATGACTCAATCCCCCTTATCCAAATCTACGCAGAATTTTTATATAGTCCGGGCTTTTGCACCCAGTCTTATTTCATGAATTCCACGCGCAATTTTGGCAAAAAAACAGGGTATCGGTATCTGACCGATACCCTGTTGTGTCACTGAGAAATTATTTTTCTACAGGAGTAGTTGCTTTCCAGTAATTTTCAACTTCTGTTGCGAAGCCTGCACGGTCTGTCTGGCCTGCAAGATATTTCTGGAAGGATGCACCTGTGATGGAGTATGCATCATCCGGCATGTAGTCGTAATTCGGAACAAGAAGTCCTTCGTCTGCGTATTTCTTAACAGATGCGCCCAGCGGATCTGCAACTTCTTTTTCGATGTTGGAGTAAGCCGGAACAAGTGCACAGTCATCTACCAGGAAGCTCTGTCCGTCTTCATCATATACTAACCAGTTCAGGAAATCCTTAGCTGCCTGACGCTGCTCATCAGATGTGCTGTCGGAAGAGTCGATGAACATGAATTTGGAACCGCCGCCATGAAGCTTGCCTGTAAAGTCATCTTCGTCATTCTTCGGTACAGCCATCATGCCCATGTTTTCTGTGTAATCATAAGCGTTGATTACGTTCCAGTCCCAGTTGCCGCCGAACATGAATGCGATCTCGCCTTCAGCCAGCTTCTGCTCTGTCACTTCACGCTCTGCTGCGATTGCAGAAGCTTTTGCGTAGTTGTTCTCCATCAGTACATCAAAGGTATCCATCAGAGAGTTGAATTTTGCATTGTTGATCAGGTCGCCTTCGCCTGCATGAAGTTTCTCAATATAAGCATCTACATCATCCTGCTCTTCATAAACCTCTGTAAGGTAATGAGCTGCAAGAGACCAGTCTTCTTTCATGATACCAACCGGTGATTCCATACCGCCTTCTACAAGAGTTGCAAGCAGTTCTTTGAATGCATCCAGTGTTTTGTAATCATCCGGGTTGAAGGTTTCGCCTGTAATAGCTTCGATTGCATCTGCATTGTAAACAATACCACGTGCCTCAACACAAACCGGGAAGCCAAGTACTTTGCCGTCAACAGAGATTTCGTAATCTGTGTCGTTTACCCAGTCCTGATCGCTTAAGTCGATTGCGTGTTCTGCGCCGAGAGAGTAAACATCTTTTGCGTCTACCATGGAGATGGTGTATGGATCGTCAGATGCATATCTGGTTGCCATGTGAGCAGATACGGTGTCGTTGCTGTAGTAAACCTCAACGCCTACACCTGTTTTCTCTGTGTACTCAGCAGCCATTTCTTCCATTGCATCCTGGATTTCCATTTTGGAGTTGAAGATGGTAATGTTGACATCATCTGCCATAACCGGCACTGTGCCCATAACGCTTACCATGGATGCTGTCATGATCGCAGCCATTCCTAAAGAAACCTGTTTTTTCATAATTGCTTGTCCTCCTTTAATTTAAATAATTAATTTTGTTTAATTATTTCTTACTTTGTTAGTAACGCTTTCCCATCCGATATATCGTTCTGTCTTTCGTTGAAATTATAGTAACACATGATATGTTATATGTCAATCGGTTGTTATATCGAAAACATGGGTGTTTTCGCAACTTTGTGACATATTCACGAATAACATCGTTTAAAAATGTGCATATTGACCACAAAAAATAGGGTTCTATTCTGTTTCTCGATTTTTTTCGAAATAAATGTATGTTCACCGTTTGTTATATTTTTTATTAATTTGAGTATTTTCTTTTTGTAGTCAGTTTTTATATTGATATTATCTTTTATGTCAGACATTTATATGTCAAGCGCATATCATATTTTGTGCGCAAATTTTCCGGTTTTCCTGCGACAGGGTGCCTGTTTACTAGCTGTTTACTTGCTGTTTGCTTGCCCGATAACGGTTATTTGGATCCTGTTTTCTGGTTTTGAAGAAATAGGATCCAATTTGTTTGCTGAGCGCCAGCTTTTTGGTTCTTATTTTCCTGATTTGCTGGATAAATGTCCATTTTGCTTGCTCGGCTACAGCTTTTTGGATCCTATTTTCTGGTTTCGCGGGAAAAATGTCCATTTCACTTGATTCTTACTGGTTTTTTGGATCCTGCTTTCTGGTTTCGCAGGAAGAATGTCCATTTCTCTTGCTTCTTACTGGCTTTTTGGTTCCGACTTCCTGGTTTCGCAGGGAAAATGTCCATTTCTCTGGCCAGGCTACAGCTTTTTGGTTCCTATTTTCTGGTTTTGCCGGGAGAATGTCCATTTCTCTGGCTCGGCTACGGTTTTTTGGATCCTATTTTCTGGTTTCGCAGGAAGAATGTCCATTTCTCTGGCTGAACGCCAGCTTTTTGGTTCCTGCTCCCTGGTTTCGCAGGGAAAATGTCCATTTCTCTGGCTCGGCTACAGCTTTTTGGTTCCTGCTTCCTGATTTCGCAGGAAGAATGTCCATTTCCCTGGCTTCTTACTGGTTTTTTGGTTCCTACTTCCTGATTTCGCCAGGAATATGTCCATTTCGCTGGCTTCTTACTGGCTTCTTACTGGCTTTTTGGATCCTGCTTTCTGATTTCGCCGGTAAAATGTCCATTTCTCTGGCTTCTTACTGGTTTTTTGGATCCGACTTCCTGGTTTCGCCCCAAAAATGTCCATTTCGCTCGCCAGGCAACGGATTTTCACAAGCTTTTTGGTTCCTGCTTTCTGATTTTCCGAAAAAAGATCCATTCCGGTTTCACAGAAAAAATGTCCACTTCTCTTGCCCGGCCAACATACCAGCCGGTACAGCGCAGTCTAAATTCTCGCTGTACCGGCAGCCGCAAAAAAAGAGAAGAGCTCCGCAATTGTACGGAAATCTTCTCTTCTGTAATTCGCTTATGTAGTCTCTTCTGTAATTCTCTTATGTGATGATCCGTGTGGTATCTTCTGCCCACAACATCATATAAATCATATAATAAAAGCTTAACAACATCATATAATAAAAGATCAGGTAGATTCTCTTTCTACAATGGACACCGGAAATACACTTCTTGCCGGGACCATCTTCCCTTCTTTTATCTGTTCCAGTGCGGACACCGCCGCCTCCGCCATTTCCTTGACAGGCTGGTGAATAGTAGTAATAGCAGGTGTGGTCATCTGAGAGATCAGAACATCATCAAAGCCGACAACCTTAACATCCTCAGGAACACGTTTTCCCCGCTGAGCGCACATGCGGATCACATAAGCCGCGATTACATCTGAGCTGGCAAAAACGCCATCGATCTCAGGATGCTCATCCAGTGCTTTAGATACCACTGCTTCATACTCCAGTTCCTCATAGGTACCCTTCGGCAGTACTACAATACTGCATTCCACGCCTTCTCTATTACAGACAGATTCAAATCCCGCCCAACGCTTATCTGCCGGCATGGGATGATCTTCCATACCTCCAAAATGGAGCATTTTTTTACAGCCTTTTTTGATCAGGTGCTCTGCCGCAAGACATCCTCCCTGAAAATTATCACATTCCACGCTGGCTGATCCGCCGCTGATAAAACGTTCCATAGTCACAAAAGGAATCCCCATATTCTGAAATTTCTCCGTTTCTATGGTGCCGCTGCACAAAACGATCCCGGCTACCCGGTTGCTTTTGCACATGTCCAAATACTCGTCTTCTCTCTCTTCTTTTCCTCTGGAATTAAAAAGAAGGATCTTATAATTGTGTCTGTATGCTGCCCGTTCCAGATTACTGATTAACTTGGCAAAATATGGATGCATTACATGGGGCACGATCACCCCGATGGTGTTGCTGCTTTGCTTTGACAGGGCGCGAGCCATTTCGTTGGGCTGATAATTCAGCTCTTTCATCACTTCATATACCCGATTACGAGTCTGCTCGCTGATATAACCTCTGTTATTTAAAACCCTTGAAACCGTTCCTACTGTTAATCCTGATGCACGGGCAACGTCTTTCAATGTTGCCATCGTTCCACCCGCCTTCATACTTCGGTAAATCTCTTGTTATTACTAACGAACTGATTTTATCATTTACGATAATTGTCTGTCAATAATCAACAAAACCGACTATTGTGAAATTCTTGTAAAATATTACTGTTTACTCCGTTCACAGTAATGACGCCCAGACACATCGCGGGATTTTTCAGGAAATACAGCATACCCCGTCCCTCCTTTGGTATGTCAAGCGTTTGTTATATCATATTATACGCAAAAAAGGGATGTTTGTACACTACTTTTTTCACAAAAAGTTGTTCTTTCTGTTGTTATTTTCACGATACCTTCACAACATGAAGCTGCCAGCTGTCATAAGGCTGCTGCGCCCGCGGAAGGGGAATTCCGCCATACATCAGGGCTGCTCCCGGATAAAGCATTTTTTCTCCGTTAATGCAGTAAAGATCCTCCCCATTCAGGCCTCTCAGGCAGACACGGCAGGCTGTCTCGTTAGGATTCTGCCGGGTAGCCACAACAGAAACCAGCGCTTCTTTTCCCTGTGCATCTGCAAATTCCCATACCATAAAAGGATTGTTATGATCAGGGGTTGTCAGACGATAATAATCCCCGTCCTGAATAAGATCATAGTATTTTTTATATTCCTGAATCTGTACACGGATGGCAGCTTTTTCCTCCTCCGGGAGATTTTCCACATCCAGCTCATACCCGAAAGTACCGGACATTGCCACGGCCGCTCTTGTTTTCAGCGGTGTCACACGCTTTGTCTGATGGTTAGGGCATGCGGATACGTGGGAGCCCACAGCACTGACAGGATACCCAAAGGAGGTTCCGTACTGAATTTCCAGTCTCTCAATGGCATCGGTATCATCACTGCACCAGATCTGCGGAGTATAATAAAGCATTCCCGCATCAAACCGGCCGCCGCCGCCGCTGCAGCCTTCAAAAAGAATCTCCGGATAACGGCTGGTCAGCTTTTCCAGGAGCTCATAAAGTCCAAGAACGTAGCGGTGAGCCACCTCTCCCTGACGATCTGCAGGAAGCAGACGACTGTAAATGTCACTGATACTTCTGTTAAAATCCCATTTTACATATTCAATCTGTGCATGGTCCAGAACACGGCACATTTGTTCAAAAATATTCTCACGCACATCTGCCCTGGAAAAATCCAGAACAAGCTGATAGCGTCCTCTCATGGGACTTCTTCCCGGCAGGCACAGTGCCCAGTCAGGATGCTCACGGTAAAGATCGCTGTCCTCAGAGACGCACTCCGGCTCAAACCAGATTCCAAACTTCATTCCCAGCTTATGGATCTGTTGGGAAAGCTGCCCCAGTGTGCAGCCAAGCTTTTCTTCGTTTACAGACCAGTCTCCAAGACCTGAAAAATCCCCGTCTCTTTTTCCAAACCATCCGTCATCCATAACAAAAAGCTCGATTCCCAGGTCTGCCGCCTCTTTTGCCATTTTCAGCAGCTTCTCTCCTGTAAAATCAAAATACGTACCTTCCCAGTTGTTGATCAGTACCGGTCTTCTGGCTGTTTTATATTTTCCCCGGCAAAGATTATGGCGGTATGTTTTATGGTATTTCCGTGAAAGTGCTCCAATGCCGCTTTCACTGTAAATAAGTGCTGCTTCCGGGGTATAAAAGCTCTCTCCCGGATTCAGCTTCCATGAAAAATTGCCCGGATGAATTCCCATTACAAGACGTGTCTGATCAAACTGGTCTTTTTCTGCCTCTGCCAGAAAATCTCCGCTGTACAGAAAAGATACCCCGAAACATTCTCCATGCTCCTCTGTCGCATCAGGATCCGCCAGGATTACAAAGGGATTATACTGATGGCTGGATGCGCCTCTGGTGCTTCCCACAGACTGGATTCCATGATGGAGTGCCGTTCTGGAAAGCTGCCGTTCCATTTCATGTTTTCCGTAAAAGGTGATCCAGTCATGATCTCCGTACGGAATGTCCAGCTCCATGGACATGGCGCGCTCCAGATAAAAAAGCTCTTCTCCTGTGTTTTCGATCACAGCCGCACGGGTAATCAGATCCATTTTCTCAAAAACGCCATAATACAGAGAAACGCTGATTTCCTCTTTTTCATCCTTCAGTTTTATAATAAGTGTTTCACATTCCTCTTCTTTATTTGCATAAACAGCTGGCAGTCCCGGAATTGCATATTTTCCTTCACAGAGCTTATAGCCTGCATAGCGCAGGTCCATGCTGTTTCCGCCGCCATTATAACGCACCTTCAGCGCACTGGGGCGAAAATCACCGCCGCCGAAGCAGGCATATTCCTGGGGCATAACATCCAGAGAATAATCCCGTGTTTCTCCCAGACGATATGGATTTCCGGAAAAACCTCTGTCATCTCTGTCAATCAGATAAGAATAATCCACAACCGGCGTTTTTCTGCCATAATATGTATGCAGCAGCACACCGTATTCATCCGCCTTCATCTGATAAAGGCTGTTTTTTGTAGTCAGGCTGAAAAGTCCTATTTTTTCATCAATTAAAATCGCCATCCTGATCCCTCCGTTTTTATTTGCATAGCTTCCTTATTTTTGATTTGTTTGGGAACCTGATTCTGCTTTCTTCCTCTGGCAGGTTCCTTTGGCGCTTTTCCCGTGCTTGCTTTTGGCACCTGTTTTCGCTTTCTTATGGACTCACTATATCATCTTTGTTTTGCCCGGTAAATAGGCGCACGCCGTGGAAAATATACCCCTATGCAAGATATTGCCATTTTTCTTGCAGTATGGCGGCATTGGGGTATATAATGCAGATAAATACAGCTTTTTTTGCAAAAGGAGGCTACATTATGGGCAATATTCTCTTTTCCATATTCCCCAATGAACGGTTCATGGATCTTACTTTATACCAGTATGGCTACGAAGCCTGCGACCCTCTTCACTCCTTCGGGCCTTTTGTACGGAACCACTATCTTTTTCACTATGTGATCTCCGGCAAAGGAACCTTGTCTGCCGGTGAAGAATACCATATCGGTCCGGGTATGGGCTTTCTGATCACCCCCGGGGAGGTGACAACCTACTATGCAGATCAGGATGACCCCTGGGAATATGCATGGGTGGAATTTGACGGTCTGAAAGCCAGCCAGACACTGGAGCTTGCCGGACTTACCCGGAATTCTCCCATATATCAGTCCATTTCCGCGGAAGGCGCCGAAGCTGTAAAAAATGAAATGCTGTATCTCGCACAGCAAACCGGCGACAGTCCTTTCCGACTGATGGGACATCTTTACTTTCTGCTGGATGCGCTCATAACCTCGTCCGTCTCACGCAACCGGCTCCAGCAGGGCAAACTTTCAGATTTCTATGTCCGTGAAGCCCTTTCTTTTATTGAAAATAATTATATGAGAGAAATTACAGTGGCCGACCTGGCCAGAAGCTGCAACCTGAACCGCAGCTATTTTGGAAAAATTTTCCGGGATGCCATGAAGAAATCTCCTCAGGAATTTCTGGCGGAATATCGCATGGAAAAAGCCGCACGGATGCTGACCACCACAGATATTTCCATCGGCGAAATCAGCGCTTCCGTGGGATATCCAAACCAGCTCCATTTCTCCCGGGCATTTAAAAGAGTTTATTCCATGGCACCCAGAGATTACAGAAAAAAATTTTCAGCGGCATCCCACACATGATCAACGTTGGTATTCGCCGGCCTTGCCTTTCGGCGGATTTTTGGCACCTTTTTTTGGTTCTGGGCGAAAATGTCCAAACTCCAGGCGCGATGTAGCTTGCTTTGGTCCTTCGAAGCGGTTGGCTTCGCGAAAATGTCCAATTTCCGCCGACTGACTGCTTGCTTTGGTCCTTCAGCGCGGCCGGCTTCGCGAAAATGTCCAATTTCCGCCGACTGACTGCTTGCTTTGGTCCTTCAGCGCGGCTGACTTCGCGAAAATGTCCAATTTCTGGAAGAAGTGTGCTCATGTAAAGGCCTATTACGTTAATACAACTCACGTTAATTACCAGACCGTTTCACTTATCTGAATTTCCGTCTACTTCGTTGTCGTCAATCGTCGTAGCCACCGCTACGACTCAATCCTCCGACTTGTAGGCTGAATATTTATCCCACATGAAACAACTTGTTAATTAGCGTGAGTCGCACTAACCTGAATGTACAGTGAATTTATCTGTCATTTGTTGTATGAAAAAGATCTTTTTTCAGAAATTCAAAGGGCTCTTCATCCTGCAAGAAATGCATCATCATATATGCGCACATGATGGCTACATTTTCTTCCCTCAAAATACGTCTTACCTCATCTTTATCTGCAAGAACTACCTGGATTTCTTCGGTGTCCTCCTGAGCCTCGACACTGATTTCCCCGCTGGCATACCCGTACACTGTGGCACAGGATTCATCTGTCAGCCCCACTGTGGTAAAATAGGGCTTCTCGTATGCAGGATCCACTGTTATGGGCTGAAAGGTCAGTCCTGTTTCTTCAAGCATCTCCCGGATGGCACCTGTTTTGAAATCCTCTCCCGGTTCCACCAGTCCGGCCGGAAATTCATAAATGTAATCTCCAATAGTATAACGATACTGCCGGATCAGCACCACTTTGTCTTTCTTCTCACCATAAATGCTGTAAATGATAACCCCATCCGGTGTATTTTGGCGGGTTTTGATTTTCATCTGTTCCACAGCCTTTGACCTGGATGCCACATAATAATTCACCGGTGTATTATGCACACTTGTTGCCTTTACATTATATAAATTTACAAACCGGTTATCTGTTAACTTTGTTATTTCATGAATCTGACCCATAGTATCTTCTCCTGTTCTTATTTGAGTATTTTTTATTTCAAGAACGCCTCTGGCGTTCCTGCCGGTTTCTTCAGCAATTCTGCCACGACACCGCAATAATATTTCACGCCAAGTTTCAATGCACGTTCGTCAAAATCAAATCCCGAGCTGTGAAACGGTCCTTCGCAGGGAACATCGATTCCTGTAAAACAGGCCTGCCCTCCCTGCCTGATCACATGGCCGGTCATATATGCAAAATCCTCACTGCCGCCCAGGTCTGTTGGATCAATTACGGAAATATCCAGCTTTTCAGCGCATATTTTCCGTATTATTTCCACAAACTCCGGGGAACATTCAATGGCGTCGGAGGAGCCTGCCACCTGAATTTCCACATTGCAGCCGTGCATATCTGCCGCGCCTTTTATAATTCGACGGGCGTATTGTTCCATATATGCATTGATTTCCGTTGTCTCTCCCCTTACCTCCAGTTCCATTTTTGCCCGGTCACAAATCACATTTCGACCGGTTCCGGCGTGAAGAGTTCCCACATTAATCCGGCTTGATCCCATCTGGTGCCGGGGAATTGCCTGAAGATTCAACACCGCCGAAGCCGCCGCCAGCATGGCATTATTTCCCTCCTGAGGTGATATTCCCGCATGGGAAGCTTTTCCCCGAAAAATAACGTCCAGCTTGGTTGTGGCAAAGGTTCCTGCTTTTCCCGGGCTGATATGACATTTTCCATCAACAGACGCTGACAAATGTGATCCCAGAATATAGTCCACATGATCCAAATGTCCATGTTCCACGATGGATTTTGCCCCGCGAACTCCCTCTTCTGCCGGCTGAAAAATAATCTTTACCGTTCCCTGTAATTTGTCTTTTATTTCAGACAAAAATCTGGCAGTGCCAAGTCCAATGGTCATATGTCCATCATGACCGCAGGCATGCATCACGCCGTCTGTACAGGAGGCAAAACCCTGCGCTGCCGGAAAATGATTTTCTTTATTTTCGTAAACTCCCAGTGCATCAATGTCAAATCTAAGCGCCGCTGTCGGTCCGTCACCGCAATGCAGAATTCCAATCACACCGGTAAAACCACCCCGGGTAGCCTCCAGATATTGAGGATCTGCACCATGATCTTTCGCCCACTGAAAATGTTCCTCTAAAGCTTCCTTTGAAGGCAGTCCCATTCTGGCGAATTCCAGACATACCTGTTTTCCTGTCAAAACTTCATATCCACACTCCTCCAGAAAACGGGCGATTTTTGACGATGTGCGCATCTCCATCCATCCCGGTTCCGCATAACGGTGCAGATCCCTTCGCCACCTGATCAGCTCCTCTTCCATTTCTCCGATTCTTCTGTCCAGCTCCTGTTTCATTTTTTCACTCCGCCTGTCCGGTTTCCCCGGAAAATTAATTTTTGATCACTTATACAATAAGTATAGTACACAGTCTCAAAACTCTCAACATAAAACAAGTGAAATAATGTCCATAATATGCCTGGCTGGCGCTCGCTTCTGGACTTTTTCTGGTTTTCTCCCAACTGGCAGGTCCAAAGCGGAGCGCTTTGCAGGTCCTTTTGGACCTGACTATACCTTTTCAGCTGATAAATATCCATAATATGCCTGACAAGCGCTCGCTTCTGGACATTTTCTGGCTTTCTCCCAACTGGCAGGTCCAATGAAGAGCGCTTCGCAGTTCCTTTTGGACCAGACTGCATCTTTTCAGCTGATAAATGTCCATAATACGCCTGACAGGTGCTCGCTTCTGGACTTTTTCTGGCCTCTGCTCGCCTGGCAGATCCAAAGCGGAACGCTTCGCAGTTCCTTTTGGACCTGACTATACCTTTTCAGCTGATAAATGTCCATAATATGTCAGACAAGCGCTCACTTCTGGACTTTTTCGACCCTCTGCTCAACTGGCAGGTCCAATGAAGAGCGCTTTGCAATTCCTTTTGGACATGCCTGCTCCTTTTCGGCTGATAAATGTCCATAATCCACCTGACAAGCGCTTGCTTCTGGACTTTTTCGGGCCTCTGCTCAACTGGCAGGTCCAATAAAGATCGCTTTGCAGGTCCTTTTGGACATGCCTGCATCTTTTCAGCTGATAAATGTCCATAATATGCCTGACAAGCGCTCGCTTCTGGACTTTTTCTGGCCTCTGCTCAACTGGCATGTCCAATGCGGAACGCTTCGCAGTTCCTTTTGGACATGCCTGCATCTTTTCAGCTGATAAATGTCCATAATATGCCTGACAAGCGCTCGCTTCCGGACTTTTTCTGACTTTCTCCCAACTGGCAGGTCCAAAGCGGAGCGCTTTGCAGGTCCTTTTGGACCTGCCTGCATCTTTTCGGCTGATAAATGTCCATAATCTGCCTGACAAGCGCTCGCTTCTGGACATTTTCTGGCTTTCTCCCAACTGGCAGGTCCAATAAAAATCGCTTTGCAGGTCCTTTTGGACATGCCTGCATCTTTTCAGCTGATAAATGTCCATAACACGCCAGACAGGCGCTCGCTTCTGGACATTTTCTGGCTTTCTCCCAACTGACAGGTCCAATGAAGAGCGCTTTGCAGGTCCTTTTGGACCTGACTGCATCTTTTCAGCTGATAAATGTCCATAATACGCCTTACAAGCGCTCGCTTCCGGACATTTTCTGGCCTCTGCTCGCTTGGCAGGTCCAATGAAGCAGGACAAACAAATCCATAAACATCCGTCCTCAATAATTCCACCGTCTCCATTACATGAAATATTCCTGAATGAGATTGTCGATTTTTTCTATACTTAATGGATTTTCTTTTGTTTCATATGTCGTAATCAGGTTAATTGTTGGAATGTATCCGTGAGAACTGTAAAGATGAAGCTTTTGGAACGCATTTTGGGAGTAAGTTGGAGAATCCATCAATCCAAAATGTTCCCAGTAAAACGTTTCTCCGGTTTCAGGATGTCGTATGGTAAAGTCAGGATATATCTTTACATCTCCCAGATTCAGCGCGCATTCATAACGAAAAGGAATCTGCGCATTGAACAGGGCCTGACAAATCAGAACTTCTGATTTTGAACGGACAATATGCCCGGAAGGGCAGGAGTGTCTAAGATGCTCAGGATGCTGGGGATTCCTGTCGTATGGTTCGGCTGCCCACTGGGCAAGTTCTGTAGAAAACGGGGCGAAAGATGAAGAGATTATCTTCTGATAAGAAGCTTTTTTCATGAGCTGTTCTGTCTGAGAAGTGTAACCCTTGTAATGTGCCAGGAAAGCATCAAGCGCCTCCTGTTCTTTAAGAAGATCTTCCAGATGAGAAGAAAGATATTTTTTCATGGCAAGTTTTTTTAAAAAAGCGCTGTTTTTCTTTGGAATGTGTGTTCTTATTCCATTATTTACGTGTATGTTTTTTATGTATTTTCCGTTGGTGACACAGAGCAAATGCCCGTCGGGAAGCTGAGAAAGTTTCTTTTGAAGCTGCTGTATCTGCTTTAGCAGCTTGTTTTTATGTAAAAGCATTTTTTGATATAACAAAGTATCCTCCTTTTGATATTTAAACAAAAAAAGAACGACATCCCGCACTCAATGGGAATTACGTTCTCTTTTGCTGCGCTTTTTACTCAATGAATAAAATTTCCTGCGATCAGAGTAACAAGCGGAATAGTCACAATGGATAAAACTGTACTGATGGCAAAAATTTCCGAGGTGTAGGTGTAGTTTTTATTATACCGGATGGCCATCATAGTTGTGGTTGTCGCAGTGGGACAGGCAGCGGCGATAAGAATTACATATGCCACATTATAATCAAGACCTGCCGCAACCAGGAATATCATCGTAAGCAGCGGCATCACCAGAAGCTTCAAAAAGCTCACCCAGTAAATGCGCCCTTTTTTTAATATTTTTTTCAGATCAGTCTGAGCCACAGAAACTCCCGCTACCATCATGGCAAGGGGCGTATTCATATCTGCCAGATAATCCATGGAAGCCCGCAGGGTATCAGGAATCCTGATCTGCAGGAAAAACAGCACTATGGCAAGAATCGTTGCGATTACCATTGGTGTGCGCAATCCCTGAAAAAGCTGTTTGCCCGAAAGATTTCCCTGCATCAGGGAAAGGCCATGGGTCCAGGTAAGAATATTAAATACGGTCATGTACGCAGTGAGATAAAACACTCCTTCTGCTCCCAGAACGCTGTTGATCAACGGGATTCCAATAAAACCGCAGTTGGAATAAACAGATGCAAAACGTTCCACAGCATATTCCGGATTGTTCCTGGCCGGAATAAGAAAATTCGCTGCCGTAAAGCTGACAAAGTGAGAAACCGCAGCTGCCGCAAAGGAAATCAACAGTCCTTTTACCAGTGCAGGGTCATATTCCATCTGATAAACTGTAATAATCAGACATGGATTTACTACCATCAGCAGCAGGTTGGAAACGCAGCGGTTTCCTTCCTGGTTTACAATATGAATTCTGTAGCACAGAAACGCAACCAGCAAAATAATCAGCATCTTAAGAAGCTGGTTGAAAATCAATACAAACATATGCCAAAAGCTCCTTTTTTTCTGATAAAATCAGGCGAATCTGATATTATCAGGCAAAATGGAAACGTTTCGCACGTTCATCGATAATACGGCTGGTTTCTTCGGAAGGATTGGAAATCACGCCTGCAAGAACAACATCGCATGGCGGAGCTTCTTTAACAGCGTCTACTGCTGCCGTTACTGCGGCAACATCGCCATAAACAAAGACACATACATGTCCTCCGCAGCGATAATCCCAGGTACGAAAAGAAACCTGAGCTGTTTTCAGCATTTTATCTGCAACTAAAATTGCATTGGCGGAACCTGTAACTTCAACAATTCCAATAGCCTGGTATTTCATCGTAAAATCCTCCTTATGATTTGAACAGTACGGAATGAATGGTATCTTCAGCTTCCGGAATAGGTGAAGCGATAATGGTATGGCTGACGATTTTTGCAATGGGCTCCGCAGCTTTTAAAGCAGCCTCCATGGCGGCTTCCACGCTGGCAACACTTCCCCGCATGGATACGCATGCTCCTGCTTTGAGACGGTTACGTTCCACTCCCTGAATCTGTACATCTGCAGCTTTGGATGCTGCATCGAGGGCGATAAAGCAGGCACAAAGGGTATCCAGTTCAAAAACGCCCACAGCCTGTCTGTCAAATTTACTGCTCATAATTACCTCCTGGTGTTCTTTTTATTCAGAATCATGTACCAAATGCGCCTCTATGCGTACTTGAGGCCCGGCATAACCTGAAAGTACATTTCACTTTTTCATTTGCATATTTGTCCTTAAATTATAACACAGAAAAATCAGAAATACTACAAAAAAGGAAGGTTCTTCTTCATTTTCTTTACATACTTCCTTCTTGTGTTTTCGGGATAGATCCACTCTTCTGGCGGCTGGCAGCTTGCTTTGGACTTTTTTTGCGCTTGCTTTTCTGAGAGGTCCATTCTTCGGGCGACAGACAACCTGCTTTGGACCTACAGCGCGGCTGACGCCGCAAAAATGTCCATTTTTCGGACGCAGGCGGCTTGCTTTGGACTTTTTTTGGCGATTGCTTCTCTGAGAAGTCCATTCTTCGGACGCAGGCGGCTTGCTTTGGACTTTCTAAGCGGCTGGCGCCGCGAAAATGTCCATTCTACGGGCAACAAGCACCTGCTTTGGACATTCGAAGCGGCTGGCGCCGCGAAAATGTCCATTCTACGGGCGACTCACCACCTGCTTTGGACATTCGAAACGGCTGGCGCCGCGAAAATGTCCATTCTACGGGCGACTCACCACCTGCTTTGAACATTCGAAACGGCTGGCGCCGCGTAAATGTCCATTCTACATCCGCATACAACCTGCATTGGACATCCAATGCGGCTGGCGCCGCGAAAATGTCCATTCTACGGACGACTCACCACCTGCTTTGGACATTCGAAACGGCTAACGCCGCGTAAATGTCCATTCTCAGGCCGAACACAACTTGCTTTGGGCCTACAGCACGGCTGGCACCACGAAAATGTCCATTTTCCAGCCGAACGCAACCTGCTTTGGACATTTAAGTAAAAAATAGGCTTCGCCTATTCAGCTCCCCTGCCCCTCAATCTTGAGGGGATAGGGGTTTCTTTTTGTTACTTTTTCTTGCATAATAGGTTCATGAATATCTTACAAAGAATCTTTACCGACTATTATGAAGAAATTATATATACTCTTCATCCCAGAGATACTGAGATGGAAAATATCGATA
>JAXFBD010000027.1:0-3950 GCA_034118545.1 Blautia sp. | reverse complement strand
CGGCTTTCAATCTTTCTCTGGAAGAGTTACAGAAAACCATGGACCCGGCAAAATATGTGGGACGTGCAAAAGAACAGACGACTGCCTTTCTTGAAAAGGTGGTAGCCCCCATCCTTGAATCACACAAGGAACTGCTGGGTGTTAAGGCGGAAATTAACGTCTGATTAATTAAAACACAGGAGGATAAGTGTTATGGTGAAAGCAGTAGTTGGAGCAAACTGGGGAGATGAAGGAAAAGGTAAAATTACCGATATGCTCGCTCAGGAAGCAGATATTATCGTAAGATTCCAGGGAGGGGCGAATGCCGGTCATACCATTGTGAATGATTACGGAAAATTTGCACTTCATACACTTCCGTCCGGTGTGTTTTATGACCACACTACAAGCATCATCGGCAACGGCGTGGCACTGAACATTCCGGTGTTTTTCAAGGAGTATAATGAAGTTGTAAGCAGAGGAGTTCCGGCCCCGAAGATTCTGATTTCCGACAGAGCACAGATGGTAATGCCTTATCATATTCTGTTTGACCAGTATGAGGAGGAACGTCTGGGCGGAAAATCCTTCGGATCCACAAAATCCGGAATTGCACCTTTTTATTCCGATAAATATGCAAAAATCGGATTCCAGGTAAGCGAGCTTTTTGACGAGGAAGCATTAAAAGAAAAGCTGGTTCGTGTCTGCGAAACAAAGAATGTATTACTGGAACATCTGTATCATAAACCTCTTCTGAATCCGGATGAGCTTTTTGAAGTGATGATGGAATATAAGAAGATGGTTGAGCCATATGTATGTGACGTTGCTCTTTATCTGTGGAATGCATTAAAAGAAGGCAAGGAAATCCTTCTGGAAGGCCAGCTCGGCTCTCTTAAGGATCCGGATCACGGAATTTATCCTATGGTTACCTCTTCCTCCACTCTGGCAGCTTACGGTGCCATTGGAGCAGGTGTTCCTCCATATGAGATCAAAAAAATCATCACTGTCTGCAAGGCATATTCCAGCGCAGTAGGTGCAGGTGCTTTTGTTTCTGAGATTTTCGGAGAAGAAGCGGATGAGCTGAGAAGACGCGGCGGTGACGGCGGAGAGTATGGTGCAACAACAGGTCGTCCGAGACGTATGGGATGGTTTGACTGTGTGGCATCCAAATACGGCTGCCGGGTACAGGGAACAACCGATGTGGCATTTACGGTTCTGGATGTTCTGGGATATCTGGACGAAATTCCGGTATGCGTTGGTTATGAAATCGACGGTCAGGTTACCACAGATTTCCCGACTACTGTGAATCTGGAAAAAGCAAAACCGGTTCTCAAAGTCCTTCCGGGATGGAAATCTGACATCCGCGGAATCAAGAATTACGAGGATCTTCCGGAAAACTGCAGAAAATATGTAGAATTTATCGAGGAGCAGATTGGCTTCCCGATTACCATGGTATCCAACGGCCCAGGCAGAAACGATATCATTTACAGAAACAAATAAATTACATGCGCCGGGGAGAATTCTCCGGCGTATATTTTATGAAGGAGAAAAGCTATGAATCGTGTGGGATATTATAACGGAGAAATTGCTCCTGTGGAGGAACTGAAAATACCGGCTCTGGATCGGGCATGTTATTTCGGAGACGGAGTATATGAGGCAACAGCGGTGGCAAATAAACATCCCTTTGCTATTGAAGAACATCTGGACAGATTTTATAACAGCTGCCGCCTGCTTGAAATTGATTTCCCTCTTTCCAGAGAGGAATTAAAGGAAGAACTTGGAAAGGTTATTGCAGAATTTGATGCACCGGAGGGGCTTCTTTACTGGCAGGCATCCAGAGGAACGGCATATCGGAACCACAAGTTTCCGGAAGGAGATGTAAAGCCCAACCTGATGATTATGCTGAACCCCATCCATCCTGCTCCCATGGAAAAAACAGTGAAGCTGATCACTATGGAGGATACTCGCTTTTTCCACTGTAACATTAAAACTCTGAACCTGATTCCCAACGTTATGGCTGCTCAGAAAGCAGAAGCCATGGGATGTGATGAATGTGTTTTCCACAGGGGAGAGCGTGTCACAGAATGTGCCCACAGTAATGTATCTATCATAAAGGACGGAGTTCTTCAGACTGCTCCGCTGGATAATCTGATTCTTCCCGGAATTACCAGAAAGCATATGCTGGAGCTTGCCCGTGAACTGGATATTCCGGTAGTGGAAGAGCCGTTTACTGTGGAAGAAATGTTCCAGGCAGACGAGGTCATTGTCAGCCGTTCAGGAGCGCTTTGCCATGCGGCAGAAAGTATTGACGGAAAACCGGTGGGAGGAAAAGCCCCGGAGATACTTGACAGGCTTTATAAGGCATATGAAGAAAAATTTCTGAAAGATACAAAACAGATTTAGGGAGGCTTATGAAAAAATATAAACGAGTTCTTGCTCTTGTGGGAGTTGTGATCATTCTGGCTGCTTTTTGTCTGCCCATGGTATTTGCAGGGGGAAGCGGTGAGGGTTCAAAGGGAATGTTTCTTGCAGCCCTGGGAGTGGCATTTATGGTGCCTGTTTTTCTTTACCTTTTCCTTATGGTGTGCAGAGTGTTCGGAAACAGGAAAAAGGCACCGGAAGGTAAAGTGAAAAACATAATCTTTGATGTAGGAAATGTACTGGTGAAATATGACTGGCAGGGGTATTTAAAGAGCTTTGGTTTTCCGGAGGAAAAGTATAACAGAATTGCCCGGGCCACATTCTGCAATGAGAGCTGGAATGAACGTGATAAAGGGCTTTTGTCAGAAGAGGAATATGAAGCCATGTTTATTGCAAATGCTCCGGAATATGCAGAGGATATCCGGGAGGTTATGCGCCGCTCGCCGGAATGCATCCATCCCCAGCCTTATGCGAAGACCTGGGTACAGTATTTAAAGAACCAGGGTTATGGTATTTATATTCTTTCAAATTACAGCACATATATGCTGGAACACAACCGTCCGGACATGAAGTTTCTGGAGTTTGCAGACGGAGAGATTTTTTCCTGCAATGTTGGGGAAATAAAACCTCATGCCGCTATTTACCGTTTGCTTCTGGAACGGTTTTCTCTGGATCCTTCCCAGTGTGTTTTTCTGGATGACCGCGTGGAAAACTGTGAGGCTGCCAGAAAACAGGGAATCAAAGCCATTGTTTTTGAAGATTTTAAACAGGCTGCCGAAGACCTGAAAAAACTGGGCGTTAAATAATCTTAAATCAGTATGTACAAAAAAAGCCCTTGCCAGTGAGATTTGGTTCACTGACAGGGGCTTTTCGGGGAGGATATAAGTATTTCGTATTTTATCATTTGTAAAGTTCTATTGAAGGGGGTTCAATGAACATTCATAGTATGGGCATCAAAGGGATAATTTATACCTGTTTTTGAAAAAATATTAAAAAAATATTTCAACAGGGGGTTTGTCTTTTGGAAGGAAAGATGATATAATGTCACCATTGATTATTATTGAAAAGAGGTTTGAAAAATGAGTGATAAAACAATTTTAGAGCAGTGGCGTGCAATTGCCTATGACCAGCAGGCAGACCGCAACAAACTGCAGAAATTCTGGGCTGCTTATTTTAATATTGAAAAAGGTATTTATGAGCAGCTTCTGGAAACACCTGAAGTGGCAGTTGTGGGTACTGTTAAGGAACTGGCTGATAAATATGGTCTGGATGTACTTACCATGACCGGTTTTCTGGATGGAATCAATGACAGTCTGAAAGTTCCCAATCCTATTGAAACTATGGATGAGAATACGCAGGTCAGCCTTGATTTTGACAATGAGCTTCTTTATAAGAATATGGTGGATGCAAAAGCAGACTGGCTTTATGAACTTCCACAGTGGGACAAGATTTTCACTCCGGAGAGAAAAAAAGAGCTTTATCTGGAGCAGAAAAAGTCCGGTACTGTTGTGAAAGAAAAGAAAATCGGACGTAACGATCCCTGTCCATGCGGAAGC
>JAXFBD010000026.1:0-2431 GCA_034118545.1 Blautia sp. | reverse complement strand
GGAGCCTCTTTGGAGGCGCTGTTGGTGATGCCTTGGGCTACCCGGTTGAATTTATTGGAGAATACAGTATTTTTTCAAAATATGGGGACAGGGGAATCACTTCGTATGAACTGAATAAAAATGGCAAAGCGGTTATTTCTGACGATACACAGATGGTCTTATTTACTGCCAATGGCCTTCTGGCAGGGAACACCGCATTTTGTATGCAGGGAAAAGAAGGCTTCCCGAGGCTTGATGTGGAGCAGGCATACCTGGACTGGCTGCTGACACAGATCTCTTCCATGCAGCAGGTAAATAGCCATGAGCGGTATACAAAAGAAGGCGGCTATTCCTGGCTGCTGGATGTGCCGGAAGTATATGCCAGAAGGGCGCCGGGGATCACATGTCTCAGGGCCTTGGAGGGAGGAACATACGGAAAAGAGGATTTTATCAGAAATCCGCGCAATGACAGAAAAGGCTGCGGCGGTATTATGCGTGTGGCTCCGGTCGCGCTGATGTACCGGCCGGATGAAAACTGTGATATAGATATAAAAACCCTTGACTGGGAGGCTGCACAGATTGCCGCCATTACCCACGGTCATTCCCTGGGATATATGCCCGCGGCAGTTGTATCACATATAATCACCAGGATCCTTACATCGGATTCACAGGTGAATTTAAAAGAAATTGTTCTGGATGCAAGAGAAGCGATGAAAGAAATATTCGCAGGAGATGAGAATCTGGATAAACTTGTCCGGATTATTGATCTTGCTGTATCTCTATCTGAGAATTCCAGGGATGATCTTAAAAATATTCATGCACTTGGAGAGGGATGGGTTGCAGAAGAAACACTGGGAATTTCCCTGTATTGTGCTTTGAAATATCAGGAAGATTTTTCAGCCGGTATTATAGCGTCGGTGAATCATAAAGGCGACAGTGATTCCACTGGTGCAGTAACCGGGAATATTCTGGGGGCACTGGTTGGATATGATGCTATCGAGGAAAAATGGAAGCAGGATCTGGAGCTTTCGGATGTGATTCTGGAAATGGCGGATGATCTGTATCAGGGCTGCCTGATGGAAGAGCGTGGCTATGACAGTGATCAGGTGTGGATGACGAAATATGTCCGTATGCACCGGTATGCGAAAGGAAGTGGATCAATAAGATAACGGATAAGCTTCTCCTTTGCGAGATTTTTTCGGGAAGATGGAGAAACCATTGGATGTATAATGGAAACAGAAACAAAAGAATACTTTCATTATGGTACACTGTTCAAAATAATAAAAGCAAAGGAGGAAAAAATGGAGCAAAAGCATAATAATATACCTTTTGGCATGATGACAACTATAGGGAAGAGGAATAAAGAAGCTGCTTCTGAAGTGAAAAAATGGATTTTGGAAGCACTGAAACATGCAGGGGTAACGGAAATTTTAACACGATCGGGAGAACGGGAAATTCGTTTTATGATTACAACAGGGAATGAAATGGAAATAGCTATCCCTATAGACTATACTCTGATTATTTTATCGGGAGATGGGACAATTCGTCTGGAACAGGAAACGGGGGCAATCGAGAGAAATGAGGCAAAGAACGTGTTGACGTGGTTTATTCAAAGACGTAATATGGATTTGAAAAGAATGAATATGAATGCCGAGTATGTGAGAAAAGATGGCAGGATTATATTGGAGTCGGTGATAAAGATTCGTGACCGGAACTGCCGTCAGTTAATTGGAAAGATATCCAGAATGAACAGAGTTGCCGAAGAAGATTACAATCTTCTGGAATTCCTGAAAAAGGGGATTGTGACAAAAGATGTTGCCAGCCAGATTGAGAATGAATATGCAAAATATAAAGAGGAATGGGAAGAGTATGTCGATATTTGAAAAAATGATGCAGGATTTTGAGAAAGAAAATGTTACAGAAATGCTGGAGAACTGTATGACTTTTAATCCTAAAAAAACAAAAAAGATTCCGTTGAGGTACCGATTGATCGCAGTAGGTTTTCTCAATAAAATGTCCTTGGAGGAATTGAATAATACATTAAAAAGAGAAGGCTGTGAGGTACTTTATGCCAGAAATTATATGGAAGCAGGATTAATATATGCTTTTCTGAATCATATGTCGTATTCTGAATGGAAAAATCTTCAGAAGAAGTACTCATGTTTGATGGAAAATAAGGTTACAAATGACCGTTATTTCACTAATAGTAGCGTAACTTATGAAGAGCTGGAAAAATATGTGAAAGAAAATTCGGAAGCATGTGGTGATATGTTGCATACATGTAAAATTACGAAGTATCTTAATAACCAGTTGGCAGAAACCCGGGGAAATGAAGAAAAATTCAGAGATTTTCTCATTCAGAACCAGGATGATTTCAGCCGTGTGCGCGAGAAGACGCGGTATTATTTTTGTAAATATCTGTATTATTATACCGAACAGAAAACAGAAGATT
>JAXFBD010000025.1:0-2398 GCA_034118545.1 Blautia sp. | reverse complement strand
GAGCTCCGTTGCACGGGCTCTTTGGTCCTCTCTCACCAGAATACGACTGTATAATAAAATGATTTCATTAATCAGGCGACTTTATTTCCGACAAAATCTCTCTCACTGTCTCCAGCGAAAGTTCAAGACTTTCCGCTATCTCACCATCACTTTTTCCCTGGAGCTTCTGGCGAAATACTTCTGAGCGTTTTCTCTCTTCTTTCCTGCCAATCTCAACTCCTTCTTTTCTGCCGATCTCATGCCCTTCCTGATAGCTTATTTCTTTTTCATTCGCGATGTGCAAGTTCTCATCATATTCCTGTAATATCATTTCAGTCACCTCCGCTTTATTTCCAAGCAGGATTTCTTTCAGGATTCCTTTGTTGATACAGGAATCTACAGCATTTTGTATGGCATTTACCAAAGACAAGCCTGCTTTCTGATTTATACGGATTTCTTCAATAAACAAAGAATATTCATATAATTTAGGGCATTTTTTCATAATGCCGCTGCTGTGGCCTGCATTGATGTTGATCATATGAGCCTTGAACTGCGCGCTGGATTTTTCTGCCGCATCTGCATGCTCCATACTGTCCGTAAGATAAAGTATCGATTCGTCCGGCATTTCTTTTGTTCCATTATAAAATACATAATACTGAGGAAGCGGCAGGCAAACAGGTTTACTGGAGTAGATATCCAGATGGTTCAGCGCGATGTATTTCTGAAGTGCAGAGCTCATGTAAAGAAAGCCTCTCAGCGGCATGTTGGGATTGTATGTACTTTGGTGTTCGAACACAGTGCCTGCGCATCTGCATAATCACTGTTATTCAGCGCATTGTAAAGGGAAAGTAAATCTTCTTTTTTCTGGAAGATCTTTCGAAACAGCCTGTCCTTATGTTTCCTGTTCATTCGAATTTCATCCTGCATATTTAGTTGTTCCTATTTGTAACTGTTCAGTAGAATTTCAGTTACCCTTTCTTATATTATAATATGACGGCCGTAATTTATGCAATCAGTATAGCAAATTTACTGATAGGATTTTGTCGAAATGAAACATCCATTTATTAAAAAACACTTAATTTCCCCAAATTAATGTGTTACAATACTTAAGTAAATTATTCAGGCTGATTGTAGGAGGTTATTATGACTATAGAAGAATTTCAGAGACTCACCCAGAGGACTGTGCTTCTGGACGGTGCCACCGGCTCCTGTCTCATGGCTGCCGGTATGCCCCGCGGAACCTGTACAGAACGCTGGATTTTAGACCATAAAGATGTGATTCAGAAATTACAGCGGGAGTATGTAGAAGCCGGAAGCCAGGTTCTTTATGCACCTACTTTTGGTGCAAACCGTATCAATCTGACAATGCACGGGCTGGAGCAGGATATTGTAAAGCTGAACACCACCCTTGTCAGCTACACAAAAGAAGTAGCCGGACATAGGGCTTTTGTAGGCGGTGATATTACCACTACCGGAAAGATGATGGCTCCCGCAGGTGACTTGACTTATGAAACTGCTTTTGAAACTTATCGTGAGCAGATTCGCATTCTCGCTGATGCCGGCGTGGATTTTATTATTGCCGAAACTATGATCAACATTGAAGAAACGCTGGCTGCCATCGATGCGGCCAGAGATGTATGCAAACTTCCTATTCTATGTTCTATGACTGTGGAAGCGGACGGCTCTATTTTCAGCGGCGGAAATGCTCTGGAAGCCGCAGTTGCGTTGGAAGCTGCCGGCGCCAGCGCTGTTGGATTAAACTGTTCTGTAGGTCCGGATCAGCTTACTGCTGTGATCCGCAACCTCCACGATACGGTAAACATCCCCATCATTGCAAAACCTAATGCGGGAATGCCTTTTATTGATGACATGGGAAATGCCCATTACTCAATGACACCTGAGGAATTTGCCGGACACATGAAAGTCCTTGTGGACTGCGGTGCCACGCTGATTGGCGGCTGCTGCGGAACCACTCCGGAATATATCCGACAGGTTGCACGTACTCTCCAATTAGTATAAACTGTTATACTTTTTTGCAAACAATGAGGGTACATGGCATCCGGGAGATGTCAGCTTTGCGCCGACCGAAGTGGAACAAAGAGCGCAGGGATTCGGATTAGTAGTTTGTCTGCTTTGCAGATCCGAATTCCGCGCCAATACTCGCGAGCAAGTATTAAATCTATTTGACCTTGATTGCTTTTTTCGGGCACATTTCCTGGCAGCAAAAACACCGGATACATTTCCTGTAATCATACACCGGCGGCTTGTCTTTTCCGGCGGTAAAATTCACCGCTTTTCCCGGGACCGGGCAGCTGTTTACGCACACGCCGCAGGAAACACATTTCTCCTTGTCAATATAAGGTTTCTTTTGAAAAAGATTCAGTGCTTTCGCCATTTTGGTCCAGATGTTATTTCGAAC
>JAXFBD010000024.1:0-21738 GCA_034118545.1 Blautia sp. | reverse complement strand
AAACTGCAGCATGGCCGGAGCAAGCGTCTCTGATACGCAGTTAATCTCATCAATAAAAAGAATCCCTTCCTTAAGTCCTGTTTTTTCCATTTCATTATAAACAGAGGCAATGATCTCACTCATGGTATATTCTGTCACCGGACGGTTCTGCCCTGCGTATTCTTTTTTGGAAATAAAAGGAAGCCCGATGGCACTCTGCCGGGTATGATGGGTGATCGTATAGGATACCAGCCCTATGCGGCATTCCCGGGCAATCTGCTCCATGATCTGTGTCTTTCCGATTCCCGGTGCTCCCATAAGAAGAACAGGGCGCTGTGCCGTCACGGGAATCTCATATTCTCCATATTGATTCTTAAGCAGATATGCCTGTATGGTATTCTTTATTTCTTCTTTTGCTCTTTTTATATTCATTTTATCAAATGCCTCCTGATGCTTCTGTAATTCTCATATCAGCTGAAATCTTCTTCTCCCAGGATAAGCTTAATGGCCCATGGAGGAACATCAATATCCCGGTAATCCTCTTTCAGAAAAACAAAGGCTGTCTCATAATCCGGCTTTTTCGCCGGAAAGGTACCGTATCCGTCTGTAAAATAAATCAGCCCCCGTAGTTTTGTGAATTTTTTCTGACGCAGCAGTTCCTGCACATAGGCAAAAGGCGGCCTGAAATCCGTGCCACCCTGTCCCTTTATGGTAACATTTTTCATGTACTGTTCCAGCTGCTTTGCGTTTTCGATCAGTGTATCTGACTGAATTTTATCATCACACTGAATAATGTGCACATGGATTCTCCTGAAAAAGCTTTCTGTCTCTGACAGAACACTGTATGTTTCCTCCAGGAACTTCTGAATCAATTCCCCCTTACAGGACATTGAAGTATCCAGTACGATCACAAAATCCTCCACCCTGCGCTCTTCTTTCGTTTCCAGCGGTTCGATCAGCGGCATATTGCCGTACAGCTCCATTCCATACTGATAATAAATATAGTCAAAGGCATCCATATCCACCTTCATCTCTTCCTTCAGTACCGAAAATTTCCTGAGAAACTCTTTATAATCATAGCGCTGTCTGTTTTCTGCCGAAAGCTGATCCATAAGACTTTTTCCGTCTTTTGCCGCTTCTTTGGAAAAGGTTTCCATCTCCGTCTGCATTTTGTTTCGTATATCTTCCCAGTTATTTCTGAGCATCTGAGTTTTGGGATGGCCCGGCAGTGTCTCATACCATTTTCTGTGATCATCCACCGTAAATTCTCTTTTCAGTTCATCCATCCTGTTTTGTGGCAGATGAAGCTTCTGAAGCCTTCTGTACACCCGCTGGGCAGTCACCACCCTTCCCTCCTTAAGAAGCAGAGCCTTCGCCTGCCTGCGGGCTGCTGACTGAGGGATATGGATACATTTCAGATAAAGTCCGTCCAGAATCTCTTCCACAGCCACATCACAGGCCAGATCCCAGTATTCCCTGTCCGGCTTTAACCCTTTTTCTTCCCGGGGAAATACATGAAGAAACACACAGTGAAAAAGGCTGTGCAGATACGCTCTGTTCACCAGCTCATGGCCTTTGCAGAAAAGCTCCATCAGCTCCCGGGGCTGATAAAAAAGAAGCCTGCCGTCGGTTCCCAGAAGCTTTATTTCTCCGTCTCCCTCATAAACAAGTGAAGACAGAGCATTATCAAGAAACCTCATATTTATATACAATTCATTTCTGGAATTTTTCAGAATATCGTTACAGATGTCTTCCGTCTCCAGAGCACGTGCCTGCTGGTCATGGACTGCATTGATCATAATTCAAAGCTCCTCCTCTTAACCGGAAAATGTATGCGCTGATACTCCATAAGCATCCCTGTCACTGACGGATTCTTACCGGCAGCCGCCTCTTCCATGAGCTGCTTAAAATCTCCTTCACGGGTTATATCAAGCGGGCAGGCATCGAGAAGCCATTTCAGTTCCTCCTCGCGGCCGCTTCTTATAAACGATACCGCCATTTCCATATCATGCTCTGAAAGATATTTCTCATATTGCTGCTTTGCTCCCTCTGTGAGTCTGCAGGGAAAAGCCAGTCTTCCATATACCAGCTCCATAAGAAAAGCCGGTGATTCCTGAGCACATGCCATTTCAAACCGTTTATCGTACTCCATAAAATTAAATTTTTTTCCCTGAAAACAGTTTCTGTAATACAGGCCGCTTCCATGCACATGGGTCATCAGAATTCTGGCCGGAGTATTTTCCACTCCTTCCTCATAAAATTCCGGAAACCACAAAACAGCCTCCATTATGCCTCTTATACGGACGCAAAGCTCCTCCCGAACCTCTGACAGAATCTCCTTCAGACAGGAATCCTCCTGATCCATTGTAATATCCAGCCTGCGGATATGATGACAGCCGGTAAATGCTCCGGTACCAATATCCATAAAATCGCTGTAAAAGGAAAGCTCCGTAAGGTTCCTGCAATTGTAAAACCCGTAACGACCGATTTTTTTCACACTTTTGGGCAGAAAAACACTTCTGCAGCAGTGACCGGAAAGCACATAGTCTCCCAGTGCAGACACCTCCATGCCTTCCACCTTTTCGGGAATGACCACTTCCTCACAGGGCAGGGTATATTTTGTTATTATAATCCGGCCATTTTCCTCTTTCCAGGAAAATACGCCATTATTCATTTCTTTCATAAACGTCTCCTTTTATCACTGCTATATTTTATCAGTCTTTTCTTTTTAAGAAAAGAGTTGATATTTTTTGCCGCAGGGGTTACACTATGAAAAGTTGATGCTTTAAAAAAGAAAAGCAAATCCGGAGGTATAGCAGAGATGAGTATTAAAATCCCCATTGAAACATCAGCCCGGCATCTTCATATCAGCCGGGAGGATTTTGAGACCCTTTTCGGCAAAGGAAAAGAGCTCACCTATATAAAAGAGTTAAGTCAGCCCGGCCAGTACCTGTGCAGCGAACGTGTTACTGTTGCCGGCCCCAAGGGGGAATTCGAAAACATGGCCCTTCTTGGTCCTTTTCGTAAGGAAACACAGGTGGAGCTTTCCCTCACTGACACGCGAAAGCTTGGTCTTCCCGGGGTGATCCGTCAGTCCGGCGATATTGAAGGCACCCCCGGCTGTATCCTCAGAGGACCCTGCGGCGAACTGGAGATACCCAGGGGTGTTATCGTAGCCAAACGTCATATACACATGACGCCGGATGAAGCCTATACGCTGCGTGTCCGTGACAATGATGAAGTTTTCGTCCTTACCAAAAGCTACGGCCGCGCCCTGATCTATGCTGATGTGGTGGTCCGCGTTCATCGAAGCTTCCGCCTTTCCATGCACGTAGATACAGATGAAGCCAATGCTTTTTCCAGTGATGCAGAGCCCTATGGCGTGATCGTCAGGCTCTTTGACGATAATTATAATACAGACAAATGGATCGAAGAAGTATTATCAGGGATCCATCGCTAAAAGAACAAGGCAGCTCTTCCGAACAACCGGAAAGCTGCCTTATTTTTATTTTTTATTCAAATACATCCACATCAATCATTTCGATTGAGATCGACTGCGGAAGAGTCATGCTGCCGGAGGATGAATCACCTGAGGAAATAATGCCGCCGTCAGACAGCGTATCAGATGTACTTCCGGATGCTTCACTGCCGCTGTTACCAGAGAAGGTTTCTTCCGGTGCACTGAATACTTCGATCAGTGATTCCTGGGATGTAACAGAGGTACTGTCTGTTTCTGTCGATCCGCTCTCCTGCATCTGTACAACCTCCTGCTGATCAGGATAGAAATCAGGCTGACGGATATAACGGAAAGACGCACCATATGCTTCTCCTACAGTAACACCATTCTTGCTGGAGGAACAATGTACTGCGATCCAGTCTCCTGCATCTGTCTTGCCGCAGAGAATACCCACGTGATTATCACTTCCCGCTTCCGGTCCTCTCTGGAAAACAAGGTCGCCCGGCTGTGCGTCAGCCTCAGAAACGGTGTTGGCATTGAGCCACTGATTGGAAGTTCCATCACCGATTTCCGACTGCATAGACTGATCCTTATAGCCGTTTATCACAGCCCAGGTAACAAAACCACTGCAGTCAAGACCATAGGCACGCATGGTACCGCTGCTGTTGCTTCCCGAAGCGGTTACCTTTTCCACGGTACCCCAGCTTGCATCTTCCCCAATGGTTGTTGACTTGCCGCCCCAGAAATATCCCACCTTTCCCACAAGGGAATAGGCAGCCGTGATTACATTTACACGTTCTTCTGAAACATCATCACCCACACTCTCACGGACAAATCCGTCAGCAGCAGTTACAACTGCACAAAGCAGCTTACAGTCTGTTTCTGTATATTTTTTCAGAATAGCTCTGTCGCTTTTTGAAATTTTATTCTTCTTAATGTAATAATTAATTTTTCTGTTTCCGTAGGATACCTTAGTAATATTCTGTTTATCACGGACAACGGGATTCATTTCCTCAAAAACAGAAGCCAGTTCCTCTTTGCAGTCTGCATTCAGTTCAAAAGAAGTCTGGCCTTCCTTGCTCTTCTCGTAAACATATACTGCCAGAATATCCTGCCAGTTTCTTACCAGAAGCTGATCTGCCGATGTGGTGACTTCACTTCCCTGAAGATCACTGACGTCCATCAGCTTATTCTTAGCCTTATATTCTTCCTCAATGGCTTTCATTACATCTGCAAAATCATCAGAGAAGGAAAGCTGGTAATTCTCCTCAAGGCTGTTCAGATAAAACTCCTTGCCTGCATGCAGGTTGGACACCATATTGGTCACATAAACGGCCGTGCCTGTCTGAGCAGTATAGCTGTCAGAACTGTTGCCGTTATTACGATCTTGCTGATCGGAAAAAGCATCCAGCAGTTCCTGAAGCTGACTTTCCATCTCAACCAGGGTAGCGTAATTGGTTACCATTGCCTGCTCATCTGCACTTAACGCATTATAATCTGCACGAAGCTG
The DNA here is from genome assembly GCA_034118545.1 of Blautia sp. Classification (GTDB taxonomy): domain Bacteria; phylum Bacillota; class Clostridia; order Lachnospirales; family Lachnospiraceae; genus Blautia_A. The sequence goes on along the minus strand of JAXFBD010000024.1, from coordinate 16,792 downwards.
CTGAATCTCTTCCTGCATATCCAGCGTAATCGTATTGGATGCCGCAGCACTTATTCTGTTGATCAGTAAACGGACGGCCTCGGGAATCAGAACTTTCGGTGTCGGCGTAGGCTCCACAGGCTCCTGAGTAGGCTCCGGTGACTGGGTAGGTTCTATAGAAGGCGCCTGGGTAGGCTCCGGTGCTTCTGTGGGAGCAACTGTAGGTGCTGCTGTAGGCTCCGGCTCAACGGTCGGTGCCTGAGTAGGTTCCGGCTCCTCAATGGGTGCCTCGGTAGGTTCCGGCTCCACGGTCGGTGCCTGAGTAGGCTCCGGTTCCGGGGTTGATTCCGGACTTTCACTCATTATATTCCCCTCGTCTCCCTCTTTCACAAATTCTTCTTCACCTGACAAATAATCTGTCTCTCCGGCAGCATAAGAAGCCAGGGGACTGCCCAGTACCATCGCTGATATTAAGGTTATGCATAAACACTTTGTCAGATACTTATTTTTCATACTAAACAAGATGCTCCTTTCATTGGACATCCCTTTATTCCCCTATTATAAAGGAATGCAAAAGCAAAACTTAAAGCTATAACGGTGTTCATTTTAACATAATTATGCTTTGAAATCAACCTTTGCAGGAAAGATATCCCATTCCGATATATTGTTTCACCATATTTTCACAATTCAGGCAGCCATGCTCTGAACACATGGATTCATGCAAAGCTGTATCACTCCCTGAATAACCTGATAGCATACAGAAAGAATATAGCGGATATCATCTGCCACATTATGGACACGATCCATATAACGGGTATGGCAGTTTCGAATAAATGCAACAAGCTCCGAAAAATCCTCAAAACAGACATCTTCCTCAATATGAAGATCAGCCTGTCCGCTGAGAATACATTTTTTCAGCTGATTTTTCAGATTTTTTTCATATTTGTTGTGCTGGAACAGATTACCGGAATAGCATTTATTATGCGGAAAGGTAAAATAATCTGCAATATAATGGATAATCTCACCAAGACGTCTCCAGAACACACGCTCATTGCAATGATCGATACCGTTTTCAACCAGTGTGCAAAGCTGGTCCTGAATTTCTGCAAAGGTGCCGAAAAACTCATGTCTCTTTGTTACAAAGGAGGGACGGATATCCGGAAGAATGCTTCCCAGACAAAAAGCCTTCCTGTGAGACTGCAGACTTTCTGATACAATCATCCGGTCTGCCAGATATCTGGCCAAAAGTATATGTGATTTTTTCCGCATAATATTCCACTTCTCTCTTCCATTTATTCATGTAAATTTCACTGCAATCAACTTTAATATAACAGAAAAATCGTTATTTTTCAAATGAAAATTAATTTTTTGTTACAAAATATTATCAATAAAACTGCCGTTTTTTTGTTTATTTTTCCGAAGTTCCAATGGTGGAGCCATCCAGCTTAAGATTGCTGAAATCAGGTGTCCCCTGCAGATCAAAGGGAGTACTCTGATATACATAATAATTCAGCCAGTTTGTATAAAGATTATTGGCGTGGGCGCGCCACATCAGCAGAGGTTTGTTCTGCGGATCATCCTCTGTGTAATAATTCTTCGGAATCTCGATGGGAAGATTTTTGCTCATGTCTCTTTTGTATTCACCGTCCAGAGTAATGCGGTCATATTCCGGATGTCCCATTACAAAAATCTTTCGTCCGCCGTCAGCCATTGCCAGAAACAGCCCTGCCTCATCAGACTCTGCCAGCACAGTCAGCTGCGTGCAGGCATGAATGGCATCGATCGGTACCTCAGTATGGCGGGAATGAGGTGCCAGAAACATATCATCAAAGCCTCGTACCAGCGGTATCTTACGGTTCATCACCTTATGCCAGAAAAGGCCGAACATTTTTTTGTCCAGAGGCTTTTTCTGAAGGCCGTAATGATGATACAGCCCTGCCTGTGCCGCCCAGCAGAGATAAATCGTAGAGGTAACGTGGCTCTTTGTCCAGTCCATGATCTCCACCAGTTCTTCCCAGTAGTCCACCTCCTCAAACTCCATCTGCTCCACCGGTGCTCCGGTAATGATCATGCCGTCAAAATGATGGCATTTCAGTTCTGAAAAGGTCTGATAGAATTTATTCAGATGACTCATGGAAGTGTTTTTGGATTCATGGCTTTCCACTGTCATAAATGTCACATCGATCTGCAGCGGTGTGTTGGATAATGAACGGAGAAGCTGCAGCTCTGTTTCCTCCTTCAGAGGCATCAGATTCAGAATCAGAATCTGTATGGGACGTATATTCTGCGTCATAGCCCTGTTCTCATCCATCACAAATATGTTTTCTCTTTCCAGTATTTCCTTAACGGGTAAATCTCCCTGTATTTTAATTGGCATTGCTTTTTCCTCCTGATGTTTATTCTGTATCCTTTCCTGCAAGCCTCAGAAAATCTTCTTCCGATAAAATGGGAATTCCCAGTTCTTTTGCTTTTTTGTTTTTTGACGAATTGGATGTGGTATCGTTATTGATAAGATAATCCGTTTTTCCTGTAACAGATCCGGTGACCTTTCCCCCAAGAGACTCTATAAACTCCTTCGCTGCACTGCGGTTGGGAAAATGATTCACGCTTCCGGTGATCACAAAATTCTTTCCGGCAAAGATCTGTTCCTCTGTCCTTTCTTCTTTTTCAAGCACAAGATGAGAAAGCAGGTGATCAAATCGTCTGTTATTATCCTCATCCGTAAAATAGGCCGTCAGATTTGCCGCGATTACCGGTCCGATAGTATCTATGGAACTGATCTCCTCCTCTGTGGCATGACGAATCCGTTCCAGATCGTTGTCAAAATAGCGGCAGATCACTTTTGCATTTGCAAGTCCTATATTAGCTATACCCAGACTGTAGATCAGGCGGGGCAATGTTGTATTTCCGGCACGCTTAAGACTTTCCATCAGATTCAGGAAGGATTTTTCTCCAAAGCCGTCCATATTGATGATTTCTTCCCGATGCTTCTCAATTTCAAAGATATCACCGAAATCATGGATAAAACCCCTGGCAATGAATTTCTCAAGGGTGGCCTCTGACAGGCCGTCTATATTCATGGCATCCCGTGCTGTAAAATGAGTAAATGACTTGATTTTTTTTGCCTCACAAAGCGGGTTCATACAATACAGGGATTCCACACCGTTCTCCGCCCGGATTCTGGCTTCTTTATGACACACGGGACAGGTATCCGGTATTTCCAGTGAGCCGCTTCTTGTAAGATTCTCTGCAATCTGGGGTATGATCATGTTTGCCTTGTAGACCTGAATGGTATCACCGATTCCCAGCTGCAGCTCCTTCACTATACTTACATTGTGTACACTGGCACGGCTGACAGTGGTTCCCTCCAGTTCCACCGGCTCAAAGACAGCCACCGGATTGATCAGTCCTGTCCTTGAGGGACTCCATTCTATTTCAAGAAGTCGCGTTTCCCGAATCTCATCTGCCCACTTAAAGGCAAAGGCATTTCTTGGAAACTTGGCCGTACGTCCAAGGGATTCTCCATATGCAATATTATCATAAAGGGCAACCAGCCCGTCTGACGGAAAATCATTGGAAGAGACAGCCCCTGCAAAATAATCCATTGCATCATCCAGAGTTTTTTCTGTTACCACACGATATTCTACCACATCAAAGCCCTGACGGGTAAGCCATCCAAACTGTTCCTCTCTGGAATTATGAAAATCCGGGCTCTGTCCGTTCTCATCCTGCGCTCCCACAAGTCCGAACGCATAAAATCTTACATTTCTTCTTTTTGTTATTTCATTATTCAGCTGGCGGACTGAACCGCTGCAAAGATTCCTTGGATTTTTGTATCTGGCATCGGCATCAGGAATAGAATTATTTATTTTTTCAAAATCCGAATATGTGATAATGGCTTCTCCCCTTAGTACAAGCCTTCCCTTAAACGGAATGCGAAGGGGAAGATTGGCAAACATTTTAGCATTATTGGTTACTACCTCTCCCACTGTTCCGTTTCCTCTTGTTACCGCCTTTGCCAGCTCTCCCTTTTCGTAAGTGAGCACAATGGTGAGGCCGTCCAGCTTCCAGGACAATAAGGTTTTATGATCACCGATGAAGGAACGAAGTGTTTCCCTCTCTTTTGTTTTATCCAGGGAAAGCATGGGTGATTGGTGTGTTTCCTTGGGGAGCGAATCCACCGCTTCATATCCCACACTTACCGTGGGACTGTTTGCCAGGACCATTCCTGTTTCTTCTTCCAGCTTTTGAAGCCGGTCATAGAGACTGTCGTATTCCCGGTTGGTCATAATCTCCCGGTCTTCCTGATAGTAAGCCTTTGCCGCCTCATTCAGACGCTCAATAAGTTCTTTCATTTGATTTACGACTGTGTCCATAGGATCCTCCTGTATGGGGTTTATGATATTTTCCGGTCTTTACCGGATTACTGCAGGAATTCTCAAGAAGCTTTTGCAAAGTATCCCATTCTTCTCTGGTAACTTCCCGGTATTTTCCTTTTTCAATGTGATCCAGCTTAAGGTTCATTATGCGTATTCTTTTCAGAGTTTTCACCTGATAGCCGTAGTACTCACACATTCTGCGAATCTGTCGGTTCAGTCCCTGCGTCAGAATTATACGAAAACTGCATTTTCCGGTGCGAGTGATGGTACATGGTCTTGTTATCGTGTCCAGAATAGGTACACCACCGGCCATTGCTTCCAGAATCTCATCTGAAACAGGGCGATCTACTGTTACAAGGTATTCCTTTTCGTGGTAATTTCCTGCACGCATGATCTTATTTACGAGATCACCCTGATTCGTAAGAAGGAGCAGCCCCTCCGAATCCTTATCCAGGCGCCCCACCGGATACACCCGCAAAGGATAGTTTAAATACTGTGTCACCGTTATTTCCTGACGCTGCTGCTTTGTACTGCAGACAATTCCCCCTGGTTTGTGAAATAAAAGAAGAACCTTTCTGTCCTGAACGGCAATGGGCCTCCCATCCAGAAAAATCTCTGTGCCGGGCTCAATTTTTTCACCCTGCAAAACCTTTCTGCCTTCCATGGTGATTCGCCCTTCCTCAATATAACGGTCCGCTTCCCTTCTGGAACAGACACCTGCGTCACTTAAATATTTATTAATTCGTATTTTTTCCTTTTCCGGCTTTAATGCCGTCATATTTTTTCTGTCCATTTTTCTATTATATTATTTTTCTCTGATGATAGCAACGGAAAAATTTCTGACGAAATTCCCATGCCAGGATCAGCAAACAAAAAAAGCCATTGTCTCCTCAACAATGACTCTTTTTCTCATGGATAATCTCTGTTATTCGAAAGATCCATATGTAATGCCTGTCTGAAGCTCAATGCCTTTTTTCTCAGCCAGCTCATGAACAGTAACCAGCTCGTAACCCTCGCTGATAAGCTGGGGAACCAGCATTTCCACAGCATCCACAGTGGTGCTGAAAATATCATGCATCAGGATAATGGAGCCGTCAGTCACATTTTCCATCACAGTATCCACTGTCTGCTGTGCATCCTTCGTCTCCCAGTCCAGCGTATCTATAGACCAGAGTATCATTGGTGTTCCAACAGTGGCTCTCACACTGTCATTTACAGATCCATAGGGGGGACGTACAACTGTCGCACCATGGCCGACCAGATTCACCAGCAATTCATCCACACCGGCAATTTCTGCACTCATATCATCCGTGCTTAATGTAGTAAAATCCGTATGGGTATAGGAATGATTCCCCAGTTCACATCCCATCTCTTCCATACGCTTCACTGTATCCGGGAAACTATTGATTTCCTCACCTACCATAAAAAAGGTTGCCTTTGACTGATTCTTTTCCAGACAATCCAGAAGTCTGTCAGTAAAAGAACCAGGACCATCATCAAAAGTGAGGGCGACTGCTCCTGCAGACCCTTTCTTTTTCTCATCATCACGGGATTCACTTTTATAATTTTTAAGAGAACCGTCTGCATTCAGATGGTATGTCTCTCCATCAACTGTAACATCACCCGTCTGCATGATGCCGTCTGCATCAAGATAATAACGTTTTCCGTCATCATCCAGCCATCCCGTCTGCATGATACCATCCTTATCAAAATAATAATGCTTTCCATCAGTATCTATCAGCCATCCTGTATAAGGTGTCCCGTTCACAAGGAAAATCCAGTTGCTTCCTGAGGAAGTCCATACGCCTTCAGAAGCCTCTTTGGAAGCCTTCACCTCGGGTGTGGGTACTGCAGTGGGTTTCGGTGTGGGAGTTGGTGAAGCCGTAGGAGCTGCGGTCGGTTCCGGCTCGTCATCCGGTTCGTCTTCCGGCTCAGCATCAGATACGACTGTCTCTGTATCCGTTTCATTCATAGAAAACTGTGCTTCCGCGCCAGACTGCCGAAAGGTTGCGCCTGTGAGAAGACTGAGCAATACAGCTATTATAATCAACGCCCGGCTTGTTTTTGTTTTTTGCCCCGGCATAAAATCCCTCCTGTCCGAAATTACAAAATTCATACTCATCATACAATAACCGACAGGAAATTACAACCCTGAGAAAATAAAATGCCGCCGTAAACGGGCTCACTTCCCGTTTACAGCGGCTTATTTTACCTTAAGCTATTTTTTTGTTTCCAACTGATAATCATTCCTTATCAGCTTTTCTTTTTATTTCTCTTCACAACTACAATGCCGATTACCACAACTGCAGCTGCTGCAATAAGAATCCAGATAAAGATCGGTGTATCATCACCGGTTCTTACGGACGGTGTGGAGCTGCCGTCTCCGCCTCCAGGAATCGGAGTCGGTGTTGAACCAAAGTATGGTGTTGAACCGGTCGGTGTAGGTGTAGTCGTCTCTGAAACTGTGTTGGTAATTGTAATTGCACCACGATTGCTATCCTGAGATACCGTCACAGTGCCTTCACCGGAAACAGTATATGCGAAGGATGCATGATCAACCGGATTGCCCTGTGTATCTGTCTCATAGATGCTGTAAGTAATCTCTTCATCACCGTTCTCGCCTCCCAGAGGAACTTCCACGGTTCTTGTACCATTCTGGGTAAGGGTTACAACATTGCCTACAAGAGTCAGGTCACCGTTGGACTCTGTACGGAAGACGCCTGCATAGAAGGTATCATTTACAGTAGTTGTCACGTTATCCTTAATAACCTTCTTAGTAATATCAATATTTGCTCTGATGGAGTACGGATCCGGGATCTCATAGTACTGGTTGCGGACAGTGACTGCACCGGAATCGGTAGTCTGCGGATCCACCATAACACGGTTGGGAACCTCTTCGTCGTCTCCTACGATCACGCATGCATAGGAATTTCCCTGATCATCGGTCATTTCCGTATCCAGCGGAAGAGGATTTCCATCTTCATCTGTCTCTCTGATATAATAGGTTCCTTTTGGAAGATCTGTATAGGTAACTGTACCGCTGGAACCATTCACAATATGAATTGCCTGTACATAATCATTTCCATATGGAACAGTTGCATTGGCATCCATAAAAAGACCAACGTAATATGTTGCATCCTCTGCATAAAGCTCTGTAAGCTCAAGATCTTCACCGATCTGATAAATCTCTTTCGTTACAGAAATAGATGCATCCGGAATAATACTTGCTGCCTTTGGCACCACCGGAATATCATACTGCCATGTCTCACCGTTTTCCACATAGGGAACGGCAATAAGTGACGGGGAGATAATTCCATAATCTGTAAGCTCTGTGGGCATTAACAGATACATACCCTGCTCAAGCTCTGTAAAGCTTACAGAACCACTTTCATCTGTAACACCTGTAACAGGTGTAATGGAAGTATTCACAACTGCCTCTGCCAGCGTTGACGCTGCTGCTGTTACAGATTCTGCCGTTGTCAGCTCGTTAAGATCCACACCTGCTGACTCTAATTCTGAATCGATCACATAACTCAGATACTGATCCACAGAAACTGTACCCACCTGATAAAGAGAAAGTTTAACGCCTTCTCTGACAGTTCCCAAATCCTCAAGAGTAGCAATAATGCTTCCCTTACGGTCCGGTTCATAATCACTGCTGGCAAGAACTGTGTGCACCATACCGAGCATCAGTGACAAAATCATCATCAATATCAGAGATCTGTTTTTCATTTTTTTCTTCACTTTCCATTGATTCATTGATTTGCCTCCTATTTCTCTGTCTTTCCTTTTTTAATTATGTTCCTTATAAAAGATAATATCAGATATAACAGCAATAATGCAAGTACTGCTGCAGAGATAAGAAATGATTTCTGCTCCAGCAGCCATTCCCAGAGATTCTGACTGCGGGCCTCTGCGGTATTTATTTCTTTCTCCGGTTCCTCATAAACAGTTCTCTCCGCATGGAGCAACAGGCGGTGAGAATTGATTCCATATGGGGTACAGGTCACCAGAGTAATAAGATCCTTTCCTTCTTCTATCACCAGATTCTCCACTTCCTCCGGAAGAATTGTCTCTATATTGTAAATCTTATAAGCCAGCGTTTTTCGGAGAATGTGGATATAAAAAATATCTCCTTCTTCAAGCTGATCAAGATTGGTAAACAATTCTGCGGAAGGCAGTCCTCTGTGCCCGGTGAGAATGGAATGAGTGGTATCTCCGCCCACCGGAAGGGAACTTCCCTGCAGATGACCTACTCCTACCTCCAGTACATCCGATGAAGTTCCATGATAAATGGGTAGAAAAACATGTATCTTGGGAATTTCAATACTTCCCATAACACCGCTGCCTTCCATATTAAGCGTCTGATTATACAGCTCGTCCTCCACCGTTTCTCCCTGTTCAAAGGCATCCTGAACGGTAGGTCCTTCTTCGGCAATTTTTCTGTTATAATCCTGCGCCTGTTTATACAAGGCATCCAGCTCTTCCTGTTCCATCTTTGCCACTGTCTCATCATAGCTGGCCATAACCGTGCCTTCATGCAATTGATTATACAAAGTACTTATTACGGGGTAATTAAAAACTCCAAGACCCGCAATGAAAAATAATACCACAAAAAAAGTTGCTATCTTCGACTTCATGTTAATTCCCGCTATTTCTGTTTTCTTCTTTTTATTATCGCTGACAAAATAACCGCCAGTAATATTGCGCCGGCAACAACTCCTGCTGCAACCTATGAGCTTTTATATCGGAAGCCTTCTTCCACCTGCTGAATCGGCGTAATTGCTTCCGCTTCCTCATACGGTATTCGCCTGCCCCGCACCAGAAGGCGGTGACTGTTGATACCATAGGGTGTACATGTGACAAGTGTTACATAATCTTCATTTCTATCTATTAACAGATCCTCAATATTGTCCGGAAGAACAACCTTGATCTGATCGACTTCATATGCCAATGTTTCATTTAAAACGTGGATATAAAAGACATCACCTTTCTCCACATCTGATAAATTATTAAATAATTCCGCTGACGGCAGTGCCGTATGTCCGGAAATAATTGCATGTGTTCCTGTCCCTCCTACGGGCAGAGAACTGTTTTTCAAATGTCCTGCACCTTTTGCAAGAACCTCTGCATCTGTTGTATGATAAATAGGTAAATATATATCAACGCGGGGAATATCAATACTTCCCATCACGCCGTCGCCATTAATATTCAGTAAATCATCGTATTCTGTGTTCTGTTCAGATAACCCTTCCGCATCGAAGGGGTCTGTCAGAACAACATTTCCCAGAAGGCTGTCGTTGTATGCATGCGCCCTCGCCAATTCTGTCTCAATCTGTTCTTGTGATAACCGTGCCGCTTCTTCGTCATAGCTTGCTACAACACTCGCCTGATGACGCCCGATATACCAGTCACTGACAACCGGGTACAGCACCAGTCCTACACCTGTCAGGAAAAGAAGGCTCACTGCCAAAAAGAGTAATTTCTGCTTCATGACACTTCTCCCCGTTATTCAATTTAACCGTGGAAGCCCATATTGGGCTCCCACGGAATTGTTTTTACACATTCTCATGTATGTAATGCATCTTATTGTATTTTTTTACAGTTCACTGATTATGCTCTGTTTCTTTTTTTCATAGCTACCAGAACAAGTGCTGCAGCAGCCATGATTACGATACCACCAACTGTGAAGATGTAAGTACCCATACCACCAGTGCTTGGAAGTGAGAAGCCTTTGTTGTTAACGATATCAGCAACTGCAGTTCTGTCAGCTGTTTCAATATTTACAGGCTCAGTTGCTCCTTCAGGAGTTGTTGTTGCGAATTTATCGTTAATCTTATAAGAAAGCATTCCTGTATATTTGCCATTTGCATCAACTACCGGAACCAGGGTAACTTTAACAGGTTTTGCAAGTAAAGTATATCCGGAAACTGTCTGTGTTTCTTTCAGCCAGTAAACAGTACCATTGCCGCTATTGTAATCTGCATCAAGTTGATTAAATACAATCTTACCATCAGCATCTGTTGTTCCTTCAGCCAATTTTGTAGCTGCCGGTTTATTGTTATCATCTGCATAAAGCTCAAATTTTACATTTGCAAGTTTTGTATTGTCAGAACCTGTTTTGTTAATCTGAATTGCAAATGTGTAAGCTTTTGGCTGTTCGGTAGCTGGAGTTAAATTAATGCTAGCTTTATTAACAGCATCAACACTTGCTGTAATGTCACTAGTAACAACTGCACTATATGTTACGCGAATTTTCTGTCCTTTATATGTTCTTAAAGTATCTTTATCTTCAATACTTACAGTAAAGGATGTGGAACCATCAGCCGGAGCTGTAACTGTAATAGCATCATAATTTTCTGATGTCGGATTAACAGCTTCTACTGTAAATGGATTGCTTGTATCTACCTTTAATGCAAGACCGCCTGTCATTGTATCTGTAATATCTACTTTAGCTGTTCCAGCTAAATCTGCTTCAGAGAAATATGGTATTGTTCCTTCAACAACATATTTAATTACATCACCAGGTTTAACTGTATCAGCAGGAACCTCTTTACCGTTTGAAAGTTTAATTACCTTTGTTACCTGAGTTTCAGCATTTTTTGCATTAACTGTAATACCATAATTCCAGCCTGTTCCCTCATTATTTGTTCTTGGAATATCTACAAAGAACGGCATACCCTTTTCATATCCGTCTGGAGCTTTTGTTTCAACAATGAGATATAAACCAAAGTTTGAACCAGGAATTGTAACAGAAGCAGGAACGACAGTAACACCATCTGATGCCAGTGTTGAAGATGCTGTGTAAGTAGCTGTAGTAGCAGCTGCTGCAACTGCAGACGCTTTTGCTTCTAAATCCTTTGCGCTTAAAGTACCAAGTGTCTGAAGATCAGCCTGTGAAATAACACTTGTATATGCAGATTCAACTGTATAAGTAAGCTGGCTTGTGCTGTCTGTACTAAGAGAAGCAATTTTGTAAATTGCAAATTCTGCTCCTGCAAGCTGTGCAGGATTTGGTCTTGCAGAATCCGTTTTATTAATTGTTAATGTTGCACTTCTTGTAAAATCCACTGTAGTTGCTGCTGGTGTTGGTGTTGGTGTGTCAACATCTTGTGCCATTGCGGCTGCCGGTAACAGTCCAACTAACATCATAACTGCTGTTACCATTACTATGATTTTTTTCATTAATTTCTTCATAGCATTATTCTCCTTTTCTTTTTTTCTTTTACATACATTAATTGTGCTTTTATTTAATCGGATATGGAGATTTTCTCTCCATACCCGTTAAATATGAAGTTAATAGATTCTCCGTCTTCTGAAGAAGAGGGTGATGCCTGCGGCTGCGATGATAAAGAAGATACCTGCGAAGGTCATGGTCTTTGTACCGCTTCCGCCGCCCTGCGGCATGTCAAAGAGTTCGTTGTTTTTGATAGTCAGTGTCTGGTCAAAATAGTATTTCGCATTGCTTCCAGCGTTTACTACGTTCGTGATACCGCTATCGCTTGTTCCGTCTGTGACAGGGATTGTAACATCAACTGAATTGGCAAGTAGGCTGTAGCCATCAGGTGACTTAATCTCTGTCAGGGAGTATTCACCAGGAATGATATTCTCGATTACAGCTGAACCATTTGTATCCGTTACTGCTGATGTATACTTTCGTGATGAATCTTCCTTACTGGTCAGTTCAAACTGTGCGCCGGCCAGTGGATTATCATTTGCATCCGTTTTGTTAATGGTAAGTTTACCAAGAACAAGTGTATTTGTTAATGCATATGCGTGTACACCGCTGTCATTCGATTCTGGTGCCTGGGTATAGGTTACCTGATATACATTATCCTTTGTGACACCATCTTTTATAACATCACTATTAACAAGAACATATCCATTATCAGCTACAGGTACGTAACTGTCACCTGACTGAACAACCTCACGAACAACATAATCTGACAAAGTACCTTCTTCAATTACAACATCAAATTCTGCTGTCCAGTTATTCGTTACGTTCAGTTCCACAACTGCTTTTGTATTCTCAGCTGCCCCATCCAAAAGCGTTTCTGCGTCATCCGTTACTTTATACAGTCCTACGAGAACTGAAGGATGAGATGCTGTTTCCTGAATTAAATCCGGAACTGACCATGATTTGGAAACTGCTATTTTTGCAATCTTTGTATTGGCGATCTTCATAGACTGTGCATACACATCATCAGTAAATGTCAGTTCAACAGTTCCGCTTTCCGGTGCTGTATCATCTGCTGCAGAATATGTTACTCTGTAGTCTGAATCGCCTACCGTTGTTAATGTACTGTTTTCAACACCCTTCAGATAGAGAACAGGATCAGTACCAACTGCAAAATCATAATCACTATCTGTTGCCGTTTTAAGCTCTTTTACTGTATATTTTTCAGAAGTATCAAATCCGGTAAAGGTTGCTGCTATTCCGCCGGTAAGCACTTTACACTGACCTTCAACGGAAACCCATGCACTTGTTTCTTTATCCCACTTATAAAGTCCCACATATACAGTGTCATCACTATGGTTGGCATCACCGTCAGACCATGATTTTGTTACTGAAATCTCACATTGTCTGTTGGTAATCGTTGTAACACCATCATTAACACTGACTGTCTTTTTATAGCCTGCCGGAACAGCTGCCTCATCTGCCGAGTAGCTGATTTCAGCTTTCTGAACAATACTGTTATCAACATAATAGTAATACTTCGGAAGATTACTCCAGGTATTTGTCCAACCATTATCTGCTGATAATGTGGCTGTCATTGAAGCCGGAAGACCGTTGTTTCCTGCTGTCAGTTCTGTTCCATTTACAATTGCCTTCAATGAAACCTCAACTGTTGTACCTTCAGCAGGAGTTAAAGATTCACCTGCTGCATTCTGCCAGTTCTTATTAACCGCTGTACTTACTGTCTGCGGATGAACCTGAACAACAGGATCTTTGTAAATTTCCTGTTTGGAAGAACCATTGTATGTGTAATCAACGGTCGCACTGCTGTTTGAATCGAAACCTGGCTGTCCGGATGATGTGGTATTGCCAGGGGCATCAGTTCCTGCATCACCTGTATCCGGATATCCGCCTGCATAATATTCCTGATATGCAAGATTGGTCGGTTTAATCTTCATTGTAATATCGTAGGTATAATCAGCTACAAGCTGGTAATCCACCGGGAAAGCTAAAACAACCTGTTTCGTTGAAGGATCATAGCTTACCGTTACCGTTACGAATTGATTTCCGGAACCATCTGTTAAAGTTACCGACTCTTCCGTTTTCGCTGTCAGACTGATGACTCCGGTCTGTCCGGAATAAACCTGATCACCATTCTTAGCTGTCACTGTAAAAACAGTGTTTTCAATGATGTCAACTTCATCCGTTAATGTGTCTTTGATTGTTACACCTGTACAAAGCAAATCAACAACAGAACCGATAATATCTTTAAATGCATTTTTCAGATTGGCTGCATCAGTACCATTGTAACTTCCGGTTACAGTTCCTGAAGGAGCACTGCTGATAAGACTGCTCAAATGAGTATATGATGAACTTGGACCTACACCAACAGTATAGAAATAGTTCATACTCATTGTAGCCAAAACGTTCTGCGCATGTGTCATACCGGTTGCATCATAAGAACTGCCGTTTCCGCTCACACCGCCATTACTGTTATTGTAATAAGTTACGTCACCATCAGACAGGAATACAACTATTTTGCTGGCACTGCTTCTCGCACTTGCAAGAAGCGTTTTTGCCACATTCAAACCTGCTTCGTAATTCGTACCGCCACTGCCATATGCAACCTTAGTCGGATAACTTAAGCTTGTATCAGAAGTCCAGTTCTGAAGCATACTTGCGGTTGTATCAAACTGTACAACTGAATATCTGGCATCTACTGTATCCTTGGCGCTGATTACCGCAACAGCATCTTCAACCGCCTTTTGCTGATTATAAAAACGAGACTCTGTGTTTGTTCTATAATCGCTTAACATTTCATCCGTATCGTTGCCACTATATGACATCTTCCATTTCATACTGTTGGAAGTATCCATTACAAAGATAATATCAATCTTTGCCTTGTTTGTTTCTGTTCCAACAGCTCCGGAAACATTCAGTGTCAGATCATATGAATCATCACCATTATATTTAATATATTTCTCATGTGACAATTCTTTTGACGTAATAACTTCTCCCTGATGGATAGGTGTCCACTGTGCATACAGTGTATAATCCTGATCCATGGTAATCAGACTTTCATTTGTATAGGCTGTTCCGGTTCCGTCTGCCTTTGTGTTCCACCCTGCAAATGTATAGCCGACTCTTGATGGAGCTTTAATATCCGGATTACTTGTTCCCTCGGGAGCATTTCCATTGGCACCAACGATTGCCTTTGTATTCAATTCATACTGGCTGCCATCCGGCATATTGCTCCATTCACCTGCAGGTGCATTGGCGTCATAAGAAAGATTTACTTTATCTCTTTCAAGCAGAACGCCATCTACATGCCACCAGGACTCATTCTTTATTACATACCACAGAACATATACTTCTTTATCATTAGCGACATCCGGTGTATCACCTGTCTGTCTGTAAATTTTATCATCTGCCGTATAATATGTTGCAGGTGAATAATTATTGTGTTTTTTATTTAATGCTTCAACAATTTCTGCAGCTGTAGGCTCTGTATTTAAATGACTGCCCACACCCTCGGTACTGTTTGTATAAAAGGTACCTGTTTTAACAGCACCGATTAAAGCATAATCCTTTAAGCCTGTTCCGTTATTTGTTCCTGCTTCTATACTTCTTCCGTCAGTTGCCTGCTGCGGTGCCGTTCCAGTATATTCGCTTCCGGCATGCCCCTGTGGCTCAGTTGGAATTGTACCGTCGATTCTGATATAGAATGCTGCATTTACATTTTCATCAGCCCATGTGGCATATAAGGTAACATCACTGGAGCCCATTGTATAATAGCTGTTTGCAGAGTAAACTGGCTTAGTATACTGTCCGCTTGCATTAGCGTTATTTACAGTAGACCATCCTACAAATACTTTACCATCCTTCATTCCTGCATATCCCGGAAGCTGTACACGCTGATTTTCTTCCAGACCTGTAATAGGATCAGGCACTGTACCGTTGCTTCCGCCGTTGGCATCGAATGTTATTTTCAGACCCGAAACAACCGGTGCAGGAGTTGGGGTTGGAGTAGTACTTGTGGTAGGAACGTATACCATGTATACTTCTCTTCCGCTTAGTTTCTTCCAATCGCCATCATATTCATATCTAAGTGTACCGCCATCATTCCAGAGTCCTGTAATTTCTCTTACTTCGCCATCTTTAATAATATAAGCATAAGAAAATATATATCCGGAAAATGTTTTTGCAAATGATGGGTCATCTATATCCAGTTTACTACTGTTTGTTAAATTACCTGTGGTATTTTGTCCATCAAATTCTACAAAACTGTTTCCATTTTTGTATCCGTAATGTAAAACTAGTTTCTGCGCATTATAATCATAATTTGATCTTTTCCAGGTAATCGTATAAATAGAAAAGCTCTTTGTCTTCAGCTCCACTTCTGAGACTTCCTGGTTTTCGGTTGTCTCTACAGTTGTTTCCGTTTCCGCTGTCAGATCAACCAGCTGAACCTGACCGTCCTCCTGCTCTTCAAAATGGATAACTGAAACATTAGGCTGTACCTCTTCAGGAGCAATACCCTCGTTCTCAGCAATCTGGTTAATTGTCTCCTCGCTGACCGGTGTGGTTGCTGAGAGATAATTAATATTCACAGATACTTCACCAGTTGGTTCCACTTCTGTGGGAACACCGTCAACATCTCTCACAAATGAAATATCATATGCAAGGAATCCAAGAAGCTCTTCCTCCTTTTCTGCCGCATCTTCTTCCAGCTTTTCAGATACTTCCATATACTGTACTTCTGTATCAAGATCTTCCTCTTTAATAGGAATGACTCTCAGCTGAACATCCTCCGGTACTGCACCAGGCTCAGCAGTTGCGGTAATCTCAACCTCTTCATCACTGTAAATTCTGATAACCGGCTCATTGTTTTCCGGTTCTTCCGAATCGTCTTCCTCGTCTTCACTATCGCCGCTTACAAAATCAACCATGTCCTCAGCGGAATCTTCTGTTGTCTCATCATCTGCAGAAGTTTCATCCTGCGGTCCCTCTGTCTGCGCTGTATCATCTCCGTCAGTTTCCTCTTCCGTCTCCTCCGGAATCACATCTGCTGACACTTCCATGTCCTGCGGTTCTTCTGTCTCTACAGAGCCCTCGGTTACTTCAGCTGACTCTTCCGAAGAAATATCTCCCGCAAATTCGTTTTCCGTATTTGCCTCTGAAGCTGCCTCCATCGGGATGCTTGCCGGTAAACCTTCTATAACGAAGTCTGCCATGATTATATCGTCGTCATCTTCCG
>JAXFBD010000023.1:0-23827 GCA_034118545.1 Blautia sp. | reverse complement strand
TTCCATAAGTCGTAATACGTTCTTGTCTGTAAAATACTCCTCCTTTTGATTCCGTTGCAATCTTAACGCTTATAATAAGCATCGGTATGGCAGTAACAATAAGTACTCCTGTACCCGCAACTATGTCAAAAGCTCTCTTCATCTTCAGACTGAACTTTTTTTTACTTAGAATATCATAATATTCTTTTACTTCGTCACATTTCATAAATTCAGGAAGGTCTTCCCATTTTCTCATAACTCATCCTCATTCTGAACTGGGATATTCCCATTTTATAAGTACTGTTTTACAATTTCACTATATTTTTCAATTACATAATCCACTTCTTCATCCGTTAGCTTTGTATGAAGCGGTAATGTAATTTCATTTTCAAATCTTTTATAAGAATTAAGATAATCTTTGATATCAAATCCCAAGTTCTTATATGCTGTCATCATCGGAAGTGGTTTGTAATGAACGTTGCAAGCAACTCCCTCTTCTGCCATTTTTACAATAATTTCATGGCGTTGTTCTAAAGTAATGCCAGGAATTCTTGTTATATATAAATGTCCTGATGACTGATGTTCTTCTGTATAATGATCTAACACTTCAATTCCGATTGGTTTCAAAGCAGCATTATATCTCTCTATAATTTCTTTTCGTCTTGCAAGAAGTCCCTGATAGCGTTTCATCTGTGCTAATCCGATTCCAGCTACAACATCTGTCATATTGCACTTAAACCAAGGTCCTATAATATCATACTCCCATGCTCCAAGCTGTGTTTTAGCAAGGGCATCTTTTGACTGTCCATGAAGTGATAATAACTGATACTGATGATAAATTTCTTCATTATCAATTTCGTCAATATCTCTCCAGGCAACTGCGCCACCTTCAGCTGTTGTGAAATTCTTTACTGCATGAAAACTAAAGTTTGAAAAATCAGCAATACTTCCAACCGGTTTTTCTTTCCAAGTTGCTCCAAAAGCATGTGCTGCATCTGCCATAACAATAACTCTACCGATGCTTTCCTGTATTTTATTTACCGGACGGAATAAGTCTTTCTTACATTCCACAATAGAAAAAATCCTATCATAATCACATGGCACTCCACCAAGATCTACCGGAATAATTACTTTTGTTTTTTCAGTAATTGCATTCTCCAACTGCTCATAATCCATTTCCAGTGAATCTTTCTGAGTATCTACCAAGACAAGCTTAGCTCCTACATGACAAACAACAGATGCACTCGCTGTATAAGTGTAGGCACAAGTAATGACTTCGTCTCCTTCTGTAATTCCAAGCAATCGTAAAGTCATCTCCGCACATGCCGTCTGTGAATTCAGACATACTGCACGATTCACTCCACACAAATCAGCGACCTCTCGCTCCAATTCTTTTGTCTTTGGACCAGTTGTAATCCATCCAGACCGTAATGCCTCTGTAACTTGTTTAATTTCCTCTTCTGTAATATCTGGTGGTGAAAATGGAATTTTCATAATAATCCTTCCTTCCTATTTTTCTGTTCAATGTCAGAATCTTCCTACTGATTATTAAATTCTTTGTATTTACTCTCATTTCAGAAACAACATGTCTTATGCTGGATGATACGTACTTACCACTTTCTGTACTCGTTCTTTCATATCATCCTTATTCTTATATGCTGCTTCCAGAAAACCATCCAGTTGCTCCAAAAACGCTTCAATATCAAACAGAATTGGGCAACCGATATGAATTAAATCATTTTTCGTTTTCTTTAAGCCTTCTTCAGCCATTAATTTTTCCTCGTATAACTTCTCACCTTACCTCAGACCTGTATAAGTCAACTGAATATCAACATCTGGTGTATATCCAGATAAACGAATCAGATTTCGAGCTAATGTATCTATTTTTACAGGTTCTCCCATATCTAGCACGAAGATTTCGCCTCCTTTTGCGTAAGTTCCAACAAGAAGGACAAGACTTACTGCTTCTGGAATTGTCATAAAGTAACGGATGATATTCGGATGAGTAACTGTTACCGGTCCGCCTGCTTCAATCTGTCTTTTAAAAACATAACTTTCTTTTCATGCTCACTCTTATTGCTTTTTCCTCTTAAAAGAAGAATAAAACGATATGAAAAACGAATTCCTAAAGTCAAGCTGAACTGGCAAACAATGCCTATCAAATAATAAGAAACAGGCATTCTCTATACAAATCCGATTAATGTTGCAAGATAAACATTTCTCGCAAAGCTCTATAATGCTCCGAACGCCAAGAACATTACATTATTGAAAATATCTTCAGCATAGTTTGCCTCATTAACGCAACATGCTTATAAGCTATTCCATTGTTATTTAAAAGTTCTTCGACCAATTACTCACTAACTCTACCTGCACCAATAATTACGGATTTTATCTGCTAACTTACTTTGCATTTTATGCTTGAATTATGAAAAAAATATTGCTCCTTTATTTCTGTCAATTATGCTTCTTTTCTCATTTTTTCACTAACGCTCTCCATTTCATTTCCTACAGGATGCGCACCCACCGGATGGAATGTCGGCACAATCTTCTCCACCATCTCCACGATATCCTCACTGTTATTGTAGCTGGCTTCTGCCAGTTCTTCCAGCTGTCCCAGGAAGGTATTGATATCAAATGAGATTGGCTTGCCGATGTGGATCAGCTTGTTGTCGGTATGCTTCATGCCCTCTTCCGCCATGAGCTTCTCCTCAAAGAGCTTCTCACCGCTTCGAAGCCCGGTATAAGCCACCTTGATATCCACATCCGGTTCATAGCCGGACAGTTTGATCAGATTTCGCGCCAGTGTATCGATTTTTACCGGGTCGCCCATATCCAAAACAAAGATTTCGCCGCCCCAGGCATATGTGCCCGCCTGCAATACAAGACTAACCGCCTCCGGAATCGTCATGAAGTAACGGACAATGTCCGGATGAGTAACGGTGACAGGGCCGCCGGCTTCAATCTGTTTCTTGAACAGCGGAATAACGGAACCGTTGCTGCCCAGAACGTTGCCGAAACGAACAGCCACAAACTGTGTGCTTGTACGGTTCTTGTTGGAAACGCTGCTGATCTGGATGTTGGATGTCTTTCTGCTCTCTGCGGAACGGTGGCGGATAGCCACATCGTCTTTACCGTTATGAGCATGCAAAAGCGGCAGGATATCCATACGTCCGTTTTTGCTGACAGCATCCATGGTCTGAATGACCATTTCACACAAACGCTTGCTGGCGCCCATGATATTGGTTGGGTTGACCGCTTTGTCTGTACTGATCAAAACGAAACGCTGTGTGCCGTATTTCAATGCAGCATAAGCTGTCTTATATGTACCGATCACGTTATTCTTGATGGATTCGTTTGGGCTTGTCTCCATCAGTGGTACGTGCTTGTGAGCAGCTGCATGATAAACAATCTCCGGTCTATATTTCTTGAATACCATATCTACTCTGCGGCTGTCACGGACGGAGCCGATAAGTACCACCAAATTCAGGGAATCTTTATATTTTCTCTTTAATTCCTGCTCAATTTCATAGGCATTGTTTTCATAGACGTCAAAAATAATCAGCTGCTTCGGCTCATGGGCTGCAATCTGCCGGCACAGTTCGCTGCCGATAGAACCACCGCCGCCCGTGACCAGGATGGTCTTGCCTTTGATATACTGGAAAATCTCGTCCATATTGACTTTTATCGGATCACGACCAAGCAGGTCCTCCACTGCTACCGGTTTCAGTTTGCTCAGGGAAATATCGCCGTTGGCCAGCTGATACATACCCGGAAGACGTTTTAGTTCACATTTTGTCTCTTTGCAGATATTCAGGATATCTCGGCGGATCTGCGGGGAAGCTGTCGGAATAGCAAAATAGATTTCGTCGATGTCATATTTTTCGACGGTTGACAGAATGTCATCACGACCGCCCACGATCTGGACACCTTCCATGTAACGGCCCCATTTGTTCGGATTGTCATCGATGACACAGCAGGCCTGCCCTGAAATCTGTTCTGAATTTCTCATCTCCCGAAGGATGGCCTGTCCCGCCGCACCGGCGCCAATCACCATGATATTGTGGGTGGATTGTTTCTTCTGGACACGGCTGTTGCGCTGTAGATTGATATAACGATAGCTGAAACGCACAACGGTGATCAGCCCAACCTGAGCAGCGGCACCCACCAGATAGTAGGATACCGGCATTCTATGGAAAAATACAGTGATGCCAACGAACTGAAATATCGTTGTGATAATGGTTGCCAACATGACTCTGTTTAATTCTGTAAAACTTGCGAATCGCCAGACACTGCTATATAGATGGAGTCGTCCAAAGACCAGAAGGCAGACGACGGTATAAATCGGTGCGAATTCAAGAAATGCAATGATATACTCTTTGGGTATTGTGCCATAATGAAGATCAAAACGGAGCCATAAACCAAGAAAATAGGACACATTTACTGCGATCACATCATACAGGATCAGATACAATGCGACAATCTTCCAATGTTCAATGGCCCTTTTCATATAAGGTATCTTTTCGTTATTATCGGGTGTGTTTTTCTTGCTACTGTTGATTTTGTTCTGCATTACTACTTATTCCCTCTTTTAGTCTTGCTATGTGCCTGTGATAGGCACTTCTTCCTGCCCGCAAAAACACTGCGCTTTCTGACGCGCAGTGTTTTTGCATAATAGGAATCGCTGCAGATTATATCTGCATATTCGTGTTCTATGTATTCATGTTCTATATTTTATGTACCGTTATCCTATGTATTAGTACTCTCCGTATTTGCCGTAGTGGCCATAATATATAGTGGCTCAGTTGTCAAGACAAAAATCTAAGATTTTTATAATGAACTGATATGCTTGATAAGTTACAAGGAGCCGGGGGAGAATAGTTGGACACTCCCCTGATCCATATATGCTAAGCTACATATGGCAACAGCATTGCCGGATAGTAGCATTCAGCTGGTGTTTGATAATCAAGAGCAGAATGGCGTCTCTCAAAATTGTAAGTGTGGATATATGCTCCGATCGCAGCTCTGGCTTCCTTGATATTGTTGTATTGTGTCAGATATGCTTCTTCGTATTTGAAGCTTCGGAACCAGCGCTCAATCATGATATTATCCGCCCATCGACTTTTGCCATCCATACTTTGGCGAATACCGTTTTCCTTTACAAAGTCAATATACTGCTGACTTGTAAATTGACAGCCCTGATCAGAATTTAGGATTTGCGGTTTTGCCATTTTGAAAGCCTTTTTCAGGGCGTTGATGACCATTCTGGTATCAAGTGTATCATCGACCTCCCAGCCGACAATACAACGGCTATACCAATCGATTACGGCAGTCAGATACAGAAATCCGCGCTTGATTGGAATATATGTAATGTCAACAGACCAAGCCTGATTCGGCTTGTTTATGACTGCATTACGAAGAAGATAAGGGCATACCTTAGCCTGTTGCATCCGTTTGGAAAGGTTCATCTTTGGATAGATCGGATAAATATCCATTTCATTCATGTAGCGCCTTGCTTTGCGACGGCCAACATGATAGCCACGGGCTTTCAGTTGTGCAGACATTTGTCTTGCACCCCAGGTAGGATTATCCGTATGAAGATGATCAATAATCTCTTTGCAGGCCAGTTCTTCTTCTGATACAGGTGTACCCTTGTAATAAATGCTTGTGCGATTGATATCAAGCAGCCTGGCTCCAACAGAAACCGGGATTTCCTTAGTCGTCAAAAGGCTTTGGACTAAACTTACTCTCGTAGTCAGGTCCGCAAACTTCTTCAGATTTTTTTTTGAGCCAGTCAACCTGCATAGTTAACTGACCAACCTTTTTGGCATACTCCGCTTTTTCTTTGCGTTCTTCGGAAAGTTTTTCTCTGAGATTTTCCTCGCGCTTGTCGTCGAACACAACAGAAGCATTGTTCAGGAATTCTTTTTTCCAGTTGCGGAGCAGGTTGGGCTGGATGTTATTTTCAGTTGCCAGGGTATTAAGATCTTTCTCGCCCTTAAGCAACTCAATTACAAGGTCTGATTTAAATTTGGCACTAAAATTTCTTCTCTGTCTGGACATGATAATGAATCCTCTCTTTCATACTGATTTTAGTATATCAGATTCATTAAAATCTGTCCGAAAAAGTGTCTTAATTTATGAGACCATTATATCTTAACCCACCAAAAGTTTATAAACCCATAAATAACCAGTAAATTAATCATATATATTTAAATTCGATAACAAACTTGAAGAATATCCCAGAGTTAACTTTTTCTTTTCTCCAGTTTTAATATTTTTAAAATATACATCTACTCCTGTTCCTGTCCCCGCAATAGATAACGTTATTTTTTTGCCATTTTTAATGGTTTTCCCTCCATTATACATATCATATCTTTTAATTTTTACAACTTCCCATCCCTTTTTAGGTTTTATTTTTATAACTCCTGTGTAATCCTTTTTACGTCTATTATGAATAAAATGGCCTGATTTATTAAAGAATCTTGTATAATCAATATTTCCGATTTTAAAAGATTGACATGGATTTTCATATTTTTTCACAGTTATTGTCTGTGACAAAGTTTTTCCAGCGTATCTAAATGTAATTTTAGCTTTTCCTTCTCTTTTAGGTGAAATCTCCAAAAAACTATAAGGATTCCCAGCTGCAACAGTTACTACCTTTGGATTTGAATTTTTTAAGTGTGTTATTTTGCCATTTTTTCTGGGATTATTTATATACAAAAACTTTGTATAAGATGTTCCTTTATATAAATTATAAGTTGCATTTTTTTCAATAGAGGGTACCGCCGCCTCAACATCTCGCACACCTACATTACTAAATCCCAATATCATTACACTTATCAAAAACACTTGCAAAATTTTATATACTTTTTTCATATCGCATTCCCCCTTTTTTGTTTGTTTTGCACATGTTTTTTATAATTATATAAGATTATTTCGTCATCGTCAATCAAACAATCTTCCCGTTTTCAACCATAAAATGGCACAATACAAGTGAAATTTTGTACTAAAAAACCTTTGTGCCTATTTATAATAAACACAAAGGTTTTTCTCTAATCACCCTGCATATCTCACTACTCGCTGCACCTGGTTAGCCATTGGGTAATATCCATATCCATAAATACCTCTGCACCATCCAGCATATTGCGCTTCCGGATCATAATTTGCTCCATTAATTCTCACCCATGCATGCCTTGTCATCCCATCGGAAGCTCCATCTCTGCTTCCAGGTACACGTCCGCAGACAACATAGGAGTCATATCCTATATGTTTTGCCAAAGCTGCGAACATACATGCAAATCCATAACAATTTCCGCCGCCATATATAAACATTTTATATGTCAATTCCTGGCACCAGCTTGGACTTGCCAAATTTGGATAAATCGAGCAATAGCCAAATCTTCCACCAACTACGTAATTCCATGCTGCTCTCAGCTTCTGTGCATCAGACATACCCGGATTTGTAATTCTATCCAGTGTATTCATAACCCGAATTTTTGCCTCTTTTGCCATACTTGCCTGTGCGGCACCTGTTTTTGCATTAAATGTAATTCCTTCATAAGTACAGCCTCGTAAAAGCTCTCCCGTACTTTTTGCGTAATACAATCTGTTTCCACTTAAAGTAAACCACCCCGTCTTCACGGTATTATCTTTATTTAAATAATATCTTCTTCCAGCCACAGTATAAAAATCATTTCTGTTAAGTCTCACCATTCTGCGCTTTTCATTAAAAAGATATCTTTTCCCCTTAATCTCTGCTGTATATTTTATAGCATATCCCTTTGATCCAAAATAGTAATAATATTTACCTACTTTTTTCAGATAGTTATATTTTTTCTTCCCATTTACGTAGTAATAATATTTTCCGTTTTCTTTATAAAATCCATTCTTTTTTGCCTTCGCCGCATCTGATATATCTTCTACGTTCTGTACAGCAGCCGCTTTTACAGCTATTGATGACCCAGTTACTCCAAAACACATTGCCACCAGCAGCATTATCATAAATATTTTCTGTTTCTTTTTCACATCTGTTATCCTCATATTTTTTAGTACTCCTGAATCGCTACACTTCCATCAGAATATGTAATTTCATAATAGCCATGTCCACTTCCATCACAATCATCATATGCCTGACGGCTTACCTCATATGGTGCCTGCTGCGCCGCCTGCTGAGCTGCCGCCTGCTGTGCTGCTACCTGTTGAGCTGCCGCCTGCTGTGCTGCCCATGCTGCTTCCTCTGCTGCTCTTGCCGCTGCCGCCGCTTCCTCTGCTGCCTTTTTTTCCTGTACAATCTGATCTGCTTTTTCTTTATCCGCCGTCAGATAGAAATGATATATATATCCTTCTGTATCACCACTCTTGACATGAAACCATCCAGGAATTACACCTGTAACTTCCCATTCTTCACCAAGTTCCGTTGATCTAATAGATTTTGTATCTGTACCTGCTCCTTCTCTGAGATTTGCTCTTGCAATTGAATACATCGTCATTGTTTTTTCAAATTTATGCTCTTCTTTATTTTCTGCGGCTTCCTGTTCTTTTCCTGATGCGTCTTTATATTTAATATAAAGTATTTCATATTCATTGTATAATTCTGCTTCTGACCATTCTGTCACATTAACATCCTCAAATTTGTGAACATCTCCGTCCTCTTCAGTAAGAACAAGACATGTTACTTCTGTTGCTTTTTCTACAGAAATAGCTGCTTCTGTAATCTTGTCAGAAGTCGTATTAGAAACTTCTACGACTGTTCCTTCCACATCAATCTGAATTACTTCTTTCTGTGTTTCTTCTGCAGTTGTTTCTTCCTGTGCACATACAGTTCCTGCCGTCATAACAAGAGCTGCTGTTAACATCATCATTACTGTTACCTTTTTCATTTTCTTTTCTCCTTTTTGTTTTTATCCTACAATTTCATCCTCAATCTGATAACTTGTATTTTCCGTATCTGACGGAATTATTGCTTCCGGAAAGTGTATCAGTTCAGATGGAATCACACCTTCTCCAACAACCTGATATGCCCCATCTTTTCCTGTCAGAATGTCAAATTTTTCCATTCCAGAAATCAGCTGATCTTCAGCTATATAAAGACAAAATCCTCCACTGTCAGTTACATTCTCTATTTCTATATCCTGTGGAAATGCCTCATAATATGTCCCATTTCCAAATCGAATATATATGAGAGAGGTTTCGTCCAGATATTCCGATAAGATACGTCCTGAAATCTGCACCAATGGCCCCAGAGATTTTACCTGAACCAGCTCTGTCCCTTTTGAAGTTATGCGCTCAATAGTTCCGGACACTTCCGCTTCTGGCTCCACCTGCAACACGGGTACTGCAGCCGCCATTTCAGGTAAAAAACGCTCTGCCCGGACAATCACTACTGAATCTGCCAGATTTGCATCTATATCTGCGGAAATCTGATATGGAACCCCTCTGGAAAAATAAGCGTTGGCATATGCATCAGCCATAAATGGCAAAAGTGCATTTCCAAAGGAATCCCTGTACATTACCAAATTTCCCTGTGCAGCAGGATTTACTGTTTTAATGCGAGGCTCAAAATTATTGATGACGTTTTCCACATACGAGAATGAGGGTTTTCTGTCATAGTAAATCTCATCCTCCAGTGTTATCGCCTCTGGATACAGCATTTTATCTAAATCACCTTCAAAATCTTTACGAATTTGAAAAGTTTCATTGCTATAATCACAATGCTCCTGGGTAAGTACCTCTAAAATTGCATCTCCCGCCAGTGCCGCCCCCTTATTATTCCAATGAGAATCTCTTTCATGATAAAGAATTTCTTCCTGCACTGCCAATGTTTCCAGTAGATTCACATACGATACATTTTCCAAATCAAGATATTTCTGAAGGTTTTTCAGATTACTTTCTTCCGAAACTTTACATTGCATATAATATGGCATATTGTCACCATAAAGAGAATTTTTATTTGGTGCAACTGCAAAAGCAAAACTAATACCTTTCTTCTCCAGAGTCCGCTGAGTAATGGACATAGAATGAGCGATATTAAAAAGGCTTCTGTTCGAAAGAAGATTTTTCCCCTGATAATCATTCAATGAATCTTTATAATACAGCCAGTTGTTTTTTCCCTGAATAACCCCTTCAACTGATGAAACTCCAAATACTTTTCCATTTATAATGGCATTTGCTGTGACCATTTTCTGCCTGAATGCAAAATGTTCCTGAAAGTAATCTCCTGCTTCCGAAAGCCAGTGAATATTCCATCCTTCTTCTGTCTGTACAGAAGGAAATTCTGCAAGCTCTCTGTTTTCTGCAGATGTTTTATCTTTCGTTACAAACATCCCCACAAATGGAACCAGGCAGATTACAAAGAAGAATATGCTATAAATTAATCTGATCTTTCTCAATATTCCCGCCCCCTAAAATCTAAAATAAATAAATGGATTATAAGTTCCACCGGAAAGGCTGAGAATACACAGAATAAATCCCGCCATACTTGCTACGTAAGAAAAAACTATCATTCCCTTTTTTCCCTGAAGCCATTTTGTCACAGGTAATGCTGCAACCACCGCTGCAATAAATGTTACATTATATACCGGTGTCAGCTGTTGAATCAAAAGATTCATAGATTCTGCACGAACCGAAAAATCCGTAAACATCAATGCAACCCATCTTACCCCCTGTGCCATTGATTCAGCACGGAAAAACACAAAACCAATACATACAACAAGTACTGTATATACATGCTGTAAAAAACTTTTTACTCTTCCACCCTTTCTTGAAATAGCTGGAATATATTCTTCCAACAGGAGAAACATTCCATGATACGCACCCCAAAACACAAAATTCCAGGAAGCTCCATGCCAGATTCCTGTTGTAAGAAAGACTATCATTTTATTAATTACTGTGCGAAATTTTCCTTTCCGATTTCCCCCAAGCGGAATATACAAATATTCTTTAAACCATCCCGACAGAGAAATATGCCATCTTCTCCAGAATTCCTGTATGGATGATGACACATAAGGATAATTAAAATTCTCCCTGAAATGAAAACCGAAAATCCATCCAAGTCCAATTGCCATATCACTGTATCCACTGAAGTCAAAGTAAATCTGAAACAGGTAAGATACCGCTCCAAGCCACGCACACAGCCCATTTAATTCCTTTATCGGTGAAGTAAACAGAGTATCTGCCACCATTCCCATGGTATTGGCAACCAAAACCTTTTTACTCAGACCACAGATAAATCGTCGGATTCCTTCTGAAACACCATCTGCTGTTACCTTACGTTTTCCTATTTCCAATTCAATATCATGATACTTTACAATCGGACCAGCAATCAACTGTGGAAAAAACGAAATGTACAGAAGAACTTTTCCGAAGTTCTTCTGTACCTGAACAGTTCCTCTGTAAACATCTATTACGTAAGACATTGCCTGAAATGTAAAAAACGAAATACCAATTGGCATTTTAATCTCAGGAACACTTAGTGTGAGACCAGTGATCTGACTAATCGTTTCACATAAAAAGCCCGAATATTTAAATATAATCAGCATTTCCAGATTCAGAAATACTGCTATAACAATCGCTGTCTTTTTTGCCTTCTGGAATCGATCAACCATAATAGCACAAAGAAAGTTCATAAAAGATGCTGCAACCAGCAACAGCACATAAACCGGTTCTCCATATGCATAAAAAATCAGACTGGCCAGAATCAAAAAGGCATTCTTCATTTTAATTCCTGGAAATACCATGTACAGAAGAAAAACAACCGGAAGAAATACACACAGAAAAGTCATGGAACTGAAAACCATTCTGCATCACCTTCCTTTTTATCGTGGAAATACCCCAAGAACGACTTTTGTTGAATTTTTATCTGCAACATTTACAATCATATTCTTATAATACCAGTAATATTCCTGTCCTGAATAACATCCGCTTACTTTTTTTACTTTTAAGGGTTTTCCAAGAAGTTTTCGTATCGTTGCTGCGTTTGTTTCATATTTTGCTGCTTTTCGCAATACTGCTGTTCTTTTTGAATCGTAAACACCATTCTTTTTATTAAAAGAATAAATCTTACCGTATCTTACATAGTCCCCCTTCTGCATTCTTGCATACTTATCAAATCCGTAATATTTCCCACTAATTTTTTTATATGCAAATACTTTTTCCCCGTATTCAACCTTACCGGCATATGCTGCACCGTTGCTTCCAAAGTAATATCTATATCCATTTACTGTTTTCCAGGTATTTTTTACTTTTTTCCCTTTATAATAGTAATAATACTTTCCATTTTCTTTTTTAAGCCCGGAAGTTACTGTTGCTGCTTCCACCATAACCGGTGTTGTAAGCATTTCTGCTGAAAGCTGAGTAAACATGAGACAGGCAAGCAACAGTATAAGCTTTTTCCATTTTTTCATATTTGTCATACTTTCCCGCCCCCTCATTATAATTTCACTTCTACTTTCTTATCTGCCTTATAATACTTGGTCATTCCTGACACTTTGCGATAATACCAGTTTCGGCTTACATTGGAATATCTCCCCGCATTTGTATCATATACATACCATACATCGCCAATTTTGATTTCTGTCCATGCATGTACCTGCGTTTTTCCTTTATTTAACACACCTGTTGCTTTTCCCCAACATACACGTACCGGAAGACCCGTTGCACGTTTTACCATAGTTCCAAAAACTGCTGCATCATGATAACAGCTTCCGGATTTACGCGCCAACATTTCTTTTGCGTACTGAAAATGCCAGTTCTTTGTCGGCTGGAATCCGATTACTCTGCGATACTTATATGTCTTAACTGTATAGTCATATAATTTTTTCACAGCTGCTTTTTCTTTTGATACTGTATTCAAATTTGAGGAGATTTTATTTGCAGAAATAACTTTATCCAGATTCTGCATCATTTTACTATCCGCAGTTACATATTTTCCATTAGATGCGCCTTTGGAATTAAAATAATAGGTTCTATAAACAGTTTTTCCACTTACCGTCTTTTTAACAGTATACCAACCAGTTTTTCTGGCACCATCAGATCCTAAATAATAATAGTAATTTCCAATTTTTTTCAACTGGTTTATTAATTTTTTTCCATTTACATAATAGTAATACTTACCGTTTTCTTTAACCCAGCCGTTTCTTACGGTGGTTTTTTCCTGAACCGCTGTAATTCCGGTTATTTCTGTTGCCTGTACAGGAATTGCTGTAAATGACATTGCAGCAACCATACAAAGAATACCGACTCTTTTTAAAATAGAATGTTTCATAGCTCTCTCTCCTTCTTGATATTTACTTAAGAACACCTTGAAGTGTTCTCAATATAAAAAACACAATAGATTTATAGAACATTATAAGCTATCCATTTGTTAAAGTCTACCATTTGTTACATTATTTTCTGAAACCAGATTCAATCTTTCTGTAGGTCTGTGCAAAGTATATAATTTCAAACAAAGCAGTAATTACCCAGGAAATAACATACAGCAGGTACAGCGACTGAAGAGTATGATAATGTGCAAAAACCGTATAAATCCAAATAATTCGAAAAACAACGGCGCCCATGACCACTCCCGCCGTGGGAAGAATGCTCTTTCCCAAAGCCCGGGAAGCCGCTGTCGTACAGTCCATAAAAGCTGATATACAGTAAGACAATGCCATAATTGATATTCTTGTCATTCCGGCATCTATCACCGCCTGATCGCTGGTAAATAACGACAGAAAAGGTACCCGTAAAATAAACAGCCCCAGTCCCAGAATAAGTCCCACCAGAAAAGAATAGAGCAGACTGATGAAATAAGTATTCAGAATTCTTTTTCTGTTTCCCGCACCGTAATTCTGAGCAATAAAGCTGGCACAGGCCGTATAAAATGCAGCCATCATATCATATACAATAGCGTCGGCATTTGTTGCCGCAGAATTTCCTTCTACCACAATATGGTCAAAGGAATTCACACTTACCTGCACAAAAAGGTTGGCAATGGCAAACAGTGCATACTGACATGCCGTGGGAATTCCAAGTCTCAAAATATGGTATGCTTTATCCTTTGTGATACGCAGGCTTTGAATCCGGATTCTGTAGTTTTCCTTTACTGTCAAAAGCAGCCGCAGAACAAGCCCTGCCGAAATATACTGTGCGATCACACTGGCAACAGCCACGCCCATTACGCCCAGCCTGCATACAATTACCAGAAACAGGTTCAGCAGAACATTTACAATACCCGAAAAAGTCAGATAATAAAGAGGCCGTTTCGTATCTCCTGCTGCACTGAGAATGGCACTGCCGCAATTATACATAGCCAGAGCCGGCATTCCCATAAGATAAATCCTCAGATATAAAACAGCATCCTCAATTAATTCCGGCTTGGTATTCAGCGCCTTCAGAACCGGCATAGACGAAGCAATTCCCGCCACTGCCGCAAAAATTCCCAGCAGCAGACACAAAATTGCCGCTGTATGTACCGTCTCGCGAACTGCCTTCTGATGCCCGGCTCCCATATGCAGCGCCGTAAGGACATTTACTCCACCGCCCAGACCCTGGAATATCCCGGTAAAAAGTGTAATCAGAATAGAGGTGGACCCCACCGCCCCCAGCGCAATGGATCCGGCAAATTTTCCCACCACAGCCACGTCAGAAATGTTAAAAACCACCTGCAGTACATTAGAAAACATCAGCGGCACACTAAAGCCAAAAATCTTTCGCCATAGAGAGCCGCTGCACATATCTATTTCATATTGTTTCATATCGACACCCTCCGGCATAGCATTATACCAGCGGGTATGTGATATTTCCACCGTATTTTTTTCACAAAAACAAGGCCGTAATTCGTCCTTTATTCACCTACAATACACACACGAATCAGGTTTGTCCTGCCGGGAATTCCAAGAGGAATTCCTCCTGTAAAGACGATTCTGTCTCCGTCTTTTACAAGACCATGTGCCTGCGCCGCATCTGTAGCACGAAGGCAGAGAATCTCAGAACTGTATTCCTCTTTGATCTGCATCGGGTAAACTCCCCATGACAGATTCATCTGGCGGCAGACTTTTGATGAACTGGAGCATCCGCCAATGATACAGCCGGGACGGAATTTAGAGATCATTCGAGCTGTACTTCCTGTCTTAGTCACTGCAAGAATGGCATTTGCCTTCAGGTCAATGGCTGTCATACAGGTTGCATGAGAAATAGCATTGGTAATATCCGGTTCCTCTTCTCTTTTTTCTCCACGGAAAATATCATTATAATCAATGTTTTCCTCTATATGCTCTGCAATACGAACCATCATCTGAAGAGCCTTGATGGGATATTTTCCTGCTGCAGTCTCTCCGGAAAGCATGATCGCACTTGTTCCCTGCATAATGGCATTGGCAACATCGGTAGTCTCAGCACGAGTCGGTCTTGGATGAGACATCATGGAATCCAGCATCTGTGTCGCTGTAATAACCACCTTTCCTGCACGGTAAACCTTCTTAATAATTTTCTTTTGAATAATCGGTACCTGCTCCAGAGGAATCTCCACACCCATATCTCCCCGGGCAATCATAATACCGTCTGCAGCCGCAATAATGGCGTCAATATTGTCAACACCCTGCTGATTCTCGATCTTGGCAATGATATTGATATCCTTTCCTCCGTTGTCATCCAGTACCTTACGGATGGCCAGAATATCCTCTGCCGTACGTGTAAAGGATGCAGCCACAAAATCAAAATCCTCCTGGATTCCGAAAATCAGATCATCATGATCCTTCTGGCTGATAAAATCCATTTTCAGCTCGACACCAGGCACGTTCACACCCTTTCTGTCAGAAACTGTTCCGCCGTTTTTGACCGTACAGACAATTGCCGTGCCTTCAATGGCATCTACTTCCATCTCCACAAGACCATCATCGATCAGAATACTGTCTCCCGGTTTCACATCCTGGTACAGCTTTTTGTATGTGATGGAAACACATTCCTGGGTTCCCTCCACATCCTCTGCCAGAAGAGTAAACTTCTGGCCTTCCTGAAGCTGAATTTTTTTGTCCTTAAAACACTGCAGACGGATTTCCGGTCCCTTGGTATCCAGCAGTGCCGCAATGGGTTTATTATATTTTTCACGAAGCTCTTTCAGCTTATCCAGCCGCACCTTCTGCTCTTCGTGAGATCCGTGAGAAAAATTAAATCTTGCAACATTCATTCCTTCCTGAATCAGAGATTCCAGAATTCCTTCCTGATCTGTTGCCGGTCCGAGAGTACAGATAATTTTCGTTTTTCGCATATAATATGTCCTTTCTTTATTCTGTTTTGTCAATCTTCTCCGCGCAGAGATACCACAACAGGCTCATGTCCCATGGCAGGAATAATTATTTTCAGCATATCTTCTGTTCTGATACGCAGACTGGAAGTATTTATACACGGGTGGCAGCCAATATATTCTCCCTTCAAAACATCCTCATCCATCACAAGCTGCACCTTTTTATTCCTGTCATTCATCAATCCCATAACACTTACGGAGCCTGGCGTAATATCCAGCAATTCCTCCATAAACGATTCCCGGGCAAAGGATAACCGGGCCACTCCAAGCTGTTTGGAAAGCTCTTTTGTTTTAAATTTTTTGTCTCCGGGCATCATAAGCAAATAAAATGCTGTCTCCTGCCGGTTGCACAAAAAAAGATTTTTGCAGATTGTTGCATGAAGAGCCTTGTCAATCTCCTCACAGGCTTCCATAGTCATAGCCACTTCATGATCGATCCGCTGAAAATCAATGTGCAGTTCATCCAGAAGATCGTACACTCTTATTTCCTTATCCAGTCTTCCGACATTCGTTTCCGGCCGTCCGTTTACCAATTCTAACATAATACTTGCTTTTCCTCCAGATTCCTGTGCAAATAACGGACATTCTCTTCTGTAATATGTGCGGTATTTACACATTCTATTCTATCATTCCCTTGCTGTTACTTCTATCTTTTTTCTGTAAATTTTTATAAAAACCGTCCGGCTGTGTACCCATGACCCGGCTGTCAAAGTATCTCGCTTACCACTCGCCATGCGTTTCTCCACATGATCTTTTCTATCTGGTCCGGGGAGTATCCATCCCGATTTAATGCCTGCTCCAGCAGATTCATTTCTCCTGCATGTGCGATTTCAACACTTTCCGGAAAACCGTCAAAGTCCGTTCCTATGGCAACTGCATCTGTCCCGGCTACATTGATCACATGGCGGATATGAGCAAGTATTGA
The DNA here is from genome assembly GCA_034118545.1 of Blautia sp. Classification (GTDB taxonomy): domain Bacteria; phylum Bacillota; class Clostridia; order Lachnospirales; family Lachnospiraceae; genus Blautia_A. The sequence continues at coordinate 6,644 of JAXFBD010000023.1, read as the reverse complement.
TTCAATACTGCCGTATTCTCCCTCATCGGTCAGAAACAGAGGGCAAAAATTCAGCCCCACGATTCCACCCCGTTCTCCTATGGTCCTAAGCATTTCATCTGTGAGATTGCGGGGGTGAGCTGTCAATTCACGACAGTTGGAATGAGACGCCACAAAGGGTTTCCGGGTATGTCTGACAACATCCCAGAATCCGCCGTCATTCATATGGGAAACATCAATAAGCATACCCTTCTCTTCCATATATTCCACCGTCTCGATACCAAAGGCTTTCAACCCTTTCTCCATAACAGAAGCTGACGGGGAATTGGGAAACCCGAGACAATTTTCATAATTCCACAGTAATGTGATCAGACGGACACCCCTGTCATACAAATGGTCGATTCGTTCCCGCTTGCCATTTAATATGCCGCCTTCTTCCACTGTAAGAATGCCTCCGATCCTTCCGGCATCTCTGGCTTCCAGGGCACCCTTACGGGATGTCACTTTACATAACTTCTCCGGCTGCCATGTGCATGCCCGGTCAAAAATATCAAACATTTCCAATGCTTTCTGATATCCATCTTCCATCGCCGCCTCTTCCGATAAAGAATCTGCCTCGATAAATGCCGCAAAAAACTGAATCCAGTAACCAGACTGTTTCAGGCGACTGACATCCAGGCATCCGCTGTTCTCAAAAATCTGCCGGAAATCTCCTCCGTCTTCCTGAATTTTAAATAATGTATCACAATGCAGGTCAATAATATGTCCCTGTTCCTTCATAATCTCACACAAACCTTCCATTAAAATAATTCTTTGCTATCATACACCACATGAAAAAATCTCTCAAGATAATTTCATAAAAAGAATCTGCCGGAATACCTTCACGGCAGTCCGGCAGATTATTATCTTTTATCCTGTTATATTATTTATTTCTCAATTATTTTCACAGCTGTTCCGTAGGCAACCACTTCCGCTGCTCCCTGCATCAGGGAGGAGGAACCGTAACGGATATTGATTACCGCGTCGGCTTCCAGTGCCGTAGCTTCATCTACCATTCTTTTTACAGCAATCTGGCGTGCTTCATTAAGCATCTCTGTATAGGAAGTAAGTTCACCGCCCACAAGGGTTTTCATTCCGGACATAAAATCTTTTCCGAAATTCTTTGACAGAACAACAGTACCTTTTACCATACCAAGAGCATCAATTTCCTTTCCCGGAATATAATCAATATTTAGAAGCTTCATAAATTTCTCCTCCTTCAATTTCCTTCATACGCGATTTCAGTGATAAAAGGACCCCCACAATAACCGCCCCCAGAATTATACTGAATCCTGCAAACAGGCCAACCGGCATCGGATCCTCTTTAATGCCCCAGGTGCACCAGGCAAACAGGCATATGAGCAGCCCCATAAAAATCACTGCAACACCTGCAGACAGCAAAGCACCTGTTTTTTTCGTTTTTTTGTCCATACTTTTTGCATCCACGAATACAACGCCTCCTTTTTCCATAGAATCCATTTCCTGAAGGTAAGCCTCCGCGTCAACTGTCTGAAAGCTCTCCCCCCGCTCTGCCAGCTCAATGCACATTTCCCTGATTTTTTCCAGATTTTTGGACTCCCTTTCCAGAGTAATGATATGACGGCGCATACAGTCCTCCAGGGGAATATTCATCCCCTGAATTCTTCGTATTTCGCTGATGGGCACGGCCAGTCTTCGCAAAAGCTTAATTCTGCGGAGCATGTCCACATCCTCTTCCGAATACTCGCGATAACGGTTATTTTCGTTACGTGCCGGATTCAGAAGACCCTGCTGTTCATAAAACCGGATGTTTTTTTTGGTGATATCCACCAGCTGCTCCACCTCATTGATTCGCATGTTTCTCACCTCCACGCCTGTATGTTACACGTTCCACAAAGGAGAAAGTCAAGTCTGTTTCGATAAAAAATAATAAAAAACATAAAAATCCGTTTTATATTGTATTTCCCAAAAGAAGCATATATAATTCTTATTAGAAATTATAGCATATTTCTATTGCCCAATCTATCAAAAGAATGTGAAAGAGAAAAACTATGGAAATAATTATTATCGGCTGCGGCAAAGTTGGCTATACCCTTGCCGAACAGCTCACACAGGAAGATCATGATGTAACAATTATTGACTCATCCGCCTCCCGGATGCAGGAGCTGGCAGATGATCTGGACGCCCTGCAGATTCTGGGAAACGGATCCAGTATCAATACTCTTACGGAAGCAGGTATTGAGCATGCAGATATCTTAATCGCTGTAACCAACTCCGATGAAATGAACCTTCTCTGCTGCCTGATCGCCAAAAGTCTGAGCAGCTGCTACACTGTTGCCCGTGTTAGAAATCCCATGTATAACCAGGAAATCAGCCTGATGAAAAAAAGTCTGGGTATCTCTATGATTATCAACCCTGAACTGGCGGCTGCCACAGAGATTTCCCGACTGCTGCGTTTTCCTTCCGCCATCAAAATCGATCCTTTCGCCAAGGGGAAGGTTGAACTTCTGAAGTTCCGTGTTATGCCCGAATTCTGTCTGGACGGTGTTTCCATTGCGTCCCTTGCTTCCAGATCCAGATGTGACATTCTGGTCTCCGGTATTGAAAGAGGCGACTCTGTTTATATCCCCAACGGCGATTTTCGCCTCAGAGACGGAGATCTTGTCTCCATTCTGGCAACACCACAGAATGCCGCAGGCTTCTTCAAAAGTATCGGCCTGAAAACCAATCAGGTAAAAAGCTGTATTATTGTGGGCGGCGGTGATATATCCATCTATCTGGCCCGCCAGCTGCTGGATATGAAAATTCGTGTGGTTATTATCGAGCGATCAAGAAAACGCTGCGAACAGCTTGCGGAGATTCTTCCGGGCGCCATCATCGTTCACGGCGACGGTACCAACAAACAGCTTCTTATGGAAGAAAACCTGCACAATACGGAATCCTTCGTATCTCTTACGAACTTTGACGAAGAGAACATTATTATCAGCCTTTTTGCGCGTAAAAATTCCAAAGCAAAGATCATCACCAAGATCAACCGCCTCAGTTTCCAGGACATTATGGAAGGAATGGATCTGGGAAGTATCATACATCCCAAATATATTACCTCCGATTCTATTCTCCAGTACACCCGTGCAGCACAGAATTCCATCGGCAGTAATGTTGAAACCCTTTACCATATTCTGGATAGCAAGGCTGAAGCGCTGGAATTCTACATTCGCGAACGCTCACCTGTGGTAGGCGTTCCTCTGAAGGATCTTCCTTTAAAGGACAATCTGCTGCTGGGATGTATCAACCGAGGAGGCCAGGTAATGATTCCCCGTGGTTCTGACTGCCTTCAGGTAGATGACACGGTTGTAGTAGTGACGACTCAGAAGCATCTGCGGGATATCCGCGACATTTTAACGGAAAAATAAGAGGATAAATAACATGGATTATCGAATAATAGCCTATATCATCGGCTGCGTTCTGAAAATAGAAGGGGTTTTTATGGTTATGCCCATAATCACCGGAATCATTTACAGAGAAACCGCTCTCTGGTGTTTTGTTATTACCGGTATTTTATGTTTCCTGACGGGTGTTCTTCTGACCAGACGCAAGCCGCAGGATCCTCATTTTTATATGCGCGAAGGTTGTGTTACCGTTTCTCTTTCCTGGATCATAATGAGTATTATGGGTGCTCTGCCTTTTATTTTCAGCGGTGCAATTCCCCATCCCATTGATGCCATATTTGAGACGGTTTCCGGCTTTACCACCACCGGGGCCAGCATATTGTCCCAGGTGGAAAACCTTCCAAAATGCATACTTTTCTGGAGAAGCTTTACACACTGGATCGGAGGAATGGGTGTTCTTGTTTTCCTTTTATCCATTGTCAAAATGACCGGCGGTTCCCAGATGAACCTGATGAAAGCCGAAAGCCCCGGACCTTCCGTGAGCCGCCTTGCTCCCACCGTTCAGTCCACCGCCAAGATACTTTATAAGATTTATATAGGCATGACCATAGCAGAAATCGTGATCCTGCTTCTGTGCAGAATGCCTTTATTTGATGCCATCACCACCTCCTTCGGTACAGCCGGAACCGGTGGTTTCGGAATCAAAAATGACAGTATTGCCGGCTATTCCGCCACAATACAGACAGTCATCGCAATTTTTATGATCCTGTTCGGCGTAAATTTCAACGTTTATTTTCTGCTTCTCATAAAAAAATGGAAAGACGCCCTGAAATGTGAAGAGCTGCGCTGGTATCTCATGATCATATTCTCCACTGTGATACTCATCGGCTGGAATGTGCGTGATGTATACGGCTCTCTTCTGAAAGCCTTCCACCAGTCTCTGTTTCAGGTGGCATCCATCATCACCACCACCGGCTTTGCCACCACGGATTTCAACACATGGCCCGAGGTATCCCGTACCATTCTTGTCATGCTCATGTTTGTCGGAGCCTGTGCCGGAAGCACCGGTGGCGGAATTAAGGTATCCCGTTTTATTATCCTCTTAAAAGCCATGCGCAAGGAAATCAAACAATACCTTCATCCCCGTCAGATCGGCAAGATCCAGATGGAAGGAAAAACAGTCAGCCACGAAGTCGTACGAAATGTAAACGTATTTATTGTTGTATACGTACTGATCTTCAGCTTTTCCATGCTGTTCCTGGCCTTTGACGGCAAAGACCTGATCACAAACTTCACCGCCGTGGCCGCCACCTTCAACAACATCGGACCGGGATTGGAGCTGGTTGGCCCTTCCGCCAACTTTTCCATCTTCTCCTATCCCTGCAAGATCATCCTGATCTTTGACATGCTGGCAGGACGACTGGAAATATTCCCGCTTCTGCTGCTCTTCTTCAGAGATACATGGAGGAAATTCTAAGGAAAATTGCTATGGAAAAAATCAGAAAACATATTTTCTTTTCGGGAATCGTCCAGGGTGTGGGCTTTCGTTATCGTGCCTACCATATCGCCCAAATGCTTGGACTGACAGGCTGGGTACGAAACACCTGGGACGACCGAGTGGAAATGGAAGTGCAGGGAAGCCGCGCAGACATTGAACAGATGGTTCAGATGCTGTACCAGCAGAGATTTATACAGATTGATAATATAGAGATGAATGCGATGCCTGTGGAGCCGGAAAGCAGTTTCAGGATAAGATGAGTATTTGTAAAGTAATCGGGTGCTGCCGCATTTTGCAGCAGCACCTCAGAATATTACTAATTAGTCGATAAATCCCTTAAATACAAAATGCCGCATACAGCGGAACGGTTTTTTTCCCATCTTCAAAACTGAAATTTTTTGCAGAAAGTTTAATTGCATATGCAGGTTTATAAGTTTCCATATACACCTTCAAACTCTTTGCCTTTGTATTATCAGCTGATTTAACCTCAACAGGGATAAGTTGACCATCACGCTGAATAATAAAGTCTACCTCCGCTCCCCTTTCTGACATCCAGTAATACGTTTTATACCCATTTATACAAAGCTGGGTATTCACATAATTCTCCACCATGCCACCCTTAAAATCATTGATTTCATCCACCATATAAAGAACATCACCGGCCATCAGATCTTTCTTGGCACACAATAGGCCCAAATCGGAAACATATATTTTGAAAGCATCAATATCTCTGTAATTTTCAAGAGGTTTCCGGATCTGTTCCACTCTGTAAACCTGTGATACAATCCCCGACAAAGTGAGCCATTCTATAGCATTTTCAAATTCAGAAGCCCTACCGCCCTTTTTAATCAGTTTATATTGAAAACGAGTGTTTTTTTTCGATAGCTGAACAGTAATATTGTCATAAGCAAGCCTGGTCTTTTTTATTTCATTTAAGTTATTATACTTGCTCATATCATTCAGATAGCTTGTAAGAATCATGTCCTGTGTATGACGCACAAGAATATAATCTTTTGTTTCTGTAAACAGTTTAACACACTCCGGCATCCCTCCAACAACAAGATATTGCCGGTAAAGCTCCATCGCTGAATCATGAAGTGCCGGCGGCATGGGAGTATCTGTCTGAAAACTGTTTTTAATATGCTCCAACAATACATCCTCGCCAAGAGCCAACATATATTCTTCCATATCCATAGGGTACATCGTTTTCATATCCACCTTGCCTACCGGAAAAGAAAATCTTGTCCTGTTTACAGCTACCCCAAGAAGGCTTCCTGCCACGATAATATGATAATCCGGTGCATCCTCACAAAAATATTTCAGAGAAGTCAGAGCTCTTTCACAAAGCTGTACCTCATCAAATACAATCAGGGTCTTATCTCTTACAATTGTCTGACCTGCAATATGGGACAGAACAGGTATCAGATAATCCGGGCTGATATTTTCTTCAAAGGTTTCATTCAATCTGGGATTGGTTTCAAAATTGAAATAAGCTACGTTCTCATAATAATTACGCCCAAACTCCAGAATAGAATATGTCTTTCCAACCTGCCTCGCTCCCTGTAGAATAAGCGGTTTCCGATGACTGCTTTTTTTCCATGTTTCCAAAAAGCTCATTATTTTTCTATACATAATCAGGCCTCCTTCGAATACTGATTATAGTATATCACTTATTCGTGTAAAAAAACATGTTATTTATTGATTAATTCGCATTAAATCGCATGAATATTTTTATATTATTAACATTTTTTTACATCAAT
>JAXFBD010000022.1:0-53867 GCA_034118545.1 Blautia sp. | reverse complement strand
GGAACTGAACAAGAAACTCAAAAAAATTTTTTGAAGAAAGATTCCCATACAACATTTCTAAAATGCTATAAAGGGCGACAAATCGCATATCTGCGCGGTTTGTCGCCCTTTTCTCTTCTTCTAACTGTCGAAAACGGGATTGTACTATATCTTTTCATAAAAAACAAGACAAAAATAAGACTTCTGGCCTTTTTTATATATCCTCGTGGAATGATTCGACAAAGGCTCAGTATTCCAGAAAGATTCCCCCGCTTAGCACCTTGTGTGCTTGAAGCGGGGATTCCTTTGAAATTCTAAATATGCAATTCACCCTGAAGCCATATTATTCCTTTAAAACGCCGTCCAATTTCCGGTTCACCTAACAAGTCCTGCTTATTGATGCATATATCGAACTGCATATCATTGCAGTCTACAGTAAGCTGACATATTTCTTCTCCTGTGACAATATTTTTAAACATCATAAAGTCCAATATTTCACCCATGATATTGTATTGATCACATTCAATTCCATAAGGCATAAAATAGGAATCCACTATTGTCAGAATATCATCTGTTGCTATTCTCTGAGAAATCATGGAATATGTATCCATGTCCTCCATTGTAAGGCTTTCCATGGCTTCTTCGTCTCCATTTCTGGCCGCAGCAATCAGATTTGTTCTGTTCTTTAAAGCTTCCTGTTCAACTCTTACAGCTTCCTTATCCTTCTGAACCGGAAAGAGTATCTTTCCCTCTCGTGCCAGACCTGACAATGTCAGCGGCTGGTATCCCATAGATAAATTTCTCTTCTGGCTTTCCAGCATATATTCGGCCGCATTCTGGAGATAAAAGATTAGTGTTACTCCTATCCTCAGATCATCGCATGCACCGGCAAAGGATTCTTTTTCTGCATGTTTTTCAATTACAACTGATTCCTGTGTCGTAATACCTGTTCCCCTGAAAAACGGAAAATAATATTCCGTATGAAATTCATTATTTTCGTCATACTGACCACAGACAGTAATTCCGCAATCACATCCATAATGTTTGGAAAATTGAGCAAAAACACCATCTTCATGATTCTCCACGGTTACTTTTTCATCATAAGACTGAATAACATCCTTAACCAGCTCTTTTATCTGCTTTCTTTTTGTTATTTCGGAAAACCCCACTGATTTTAAATAACTGTGCATAGGACACCTCCTTATAAAAAAGCAGCAAATGCTTTTTTATGCACGGCTCTTTTTCTCAATTTTTTCAATTCCGCCCATGTACGGCTGAAGAGCTTTTGGAATATTTACAGATCCATCCTCATTTAAATTGTTTTCAAGGAATGCAATCAGCATTCTCGGCGGAGCAACCACCGTATTGTTTAATGTATGAGGAAGGTATTTCTTTCCATTTTCTCCATTAACACGCATTTTCAGACGACGAGCCTGTGCATCTCCAAGATTGGAGCAGCTTCCAACTTCAAAATATTTTTTCTGACGTGGAGACCAGGCTTCCACATCAACTGATTTTACTTTCAGATCTGCCAGATCACCGGAGCAGCATTCCAGAGTACGTACCGGAATATCCAGACTGCGAAACAGATCTACTGTGTTCTGCCACAGTTTATCAAACCACATCGGGCTTTCTTCCGGCTTACAAACAACGATCATTTCCTGTTTTTCAAACTGATGAATACGATATACACCCTTTTCTTCCAGTCCATGCGCACCTTTTTCTTTACGGAAACAGGGTGAATAACTTGTAAGTGTCTGGGGAAGTGTTTCCTCAGGAATAATCTGATCAATAAATTTTCCAATCATGGAATGCTCACTTGTTCCGATCAGATACAAATCTTCGCCTTCGATTTTATACATCATTGCATCCATCTCAGCAAAGCTCATTACACCTGTTACAACATTACTTCTGATCATAAACGGAGGAATGCAGTAAGTAAATCCACGATTGATCATAAAATCTCTTGCATATGCAGTTACTGCAGAATGGATTCTCGCAATGTCGCCCATGAGATAATAGAAGCCGTTTCCTGCAACACGTCTTGCACTGTCCAGATCAATTCCGTTAAAGCTTTCCATAATGTCTGTATGATAAGGAATTTCAAAATCCGGGACAACCGGCTCACCATATCTCTGCACTTCCACGTTCTCACTGTCATCTTTTCCGATAGGAACAGACGGATCAATAATATTTGGAATTACCATCATATTTTTCAGAAGCTCTTCTTCCACCTGTTTTTCTCTTGTACTGAGTTCTTCAATACGTTTTCCGGAAGCAGCAATTTCTTTCTTCACAGCTTCTGCTTCTTCTCGTTTTCCCTGTGCCATAAGCGCACCAATCTGTTTGGAAGTCTTGTTTCTGTTTGCACGAAGAACCTCGACCTCCTGTTTGATTTCTCTGTTTTCTTTATCCAGTTCCAGAACCTTATCTACCAATTCCAGTTTTTCATCCTGAAATTTATTTCTTATATTCTGTTTTACCACCTCTGGATTTTCTCTTACAAACTTAATATCTAACATGATATTCCTCCTGAAATATATAAATTAAAATTTCTATTCCTCAATATCACCAAGCCCGAAATTTACTGCTTTCCGAAGTGCTTCCACTTCTTCCTGACTCAGCATTACATAGGATTCTCCTTTTACGATTTCCTTCAGATAAAGGAAACAGTTATCACGGCTGTGTACCGCATTCAATATTAATCCTGAATTATCTTTATTTAGCAATGCAAGCGCAAAACTAAGTTTACCTCCCACGTCATCAAATGCATCATATTTTTCTACACCATGTTTGCTGAACATTGTTTCCATATTGCTTTTTATGGAATTGATATCATGTTCATGATCTTCCTTAGCCTCATAAAGTTTATCAATCTGATTAAACTTTCTGACAAACACCTTTTCCAGCGACTGTGCATCTGTCCCTTTCATAAACATTTTATATTTTCGTTCCAAACGGGCAATACGCATATTTGCACTTATAACATTTATCGCAAGGATGATGGTCAAGATCAACAATATGATAATGATAAATCCAGGATCTATTCCCATACTGTCAAATAAGCTGCTCATTCTTCCCTCCTGTCCTTTGTTATTCTTCATTATAACAATATTATCAATAATCACCTGATGGTTTCAAACAGCTCAATAATACGTTCCAACTCATCCCTTGAATAATATTCTATTTCAATTTTTCCTTTATTGTTTTTTTTACGATTTATGGTAACCTTTGTCCCCATAATTCCTTTCATCTTTTCTTCCAGGCTCTCATAAATCGCATCTTCTGTTGTATTTTTTACAACTGTTTTCTGTTTTGGCGGCTCCAGATATCTTTTAACCAGTTTTTCTGTCTCCCGGACACTCAGTTTTTCATCAAAAACCTTTGTCGCTATAGATATCTGTGCCTTTTCATCTGTTACCGCAAGGATAGCTCTTGCATGTCCGGCTGAAATCATTTCATCTATCAGCATCTGCTGTACTTTTTCACTTAATTTCAAAAGACGCATGGAATTTGTTACAGCTGTCCGACTTTTTGAAACTCTTTCAGCGATTTCATCCTGTTTCAGGTGAAATTCTTCAATCAAACGCTTGAAAGCCATCGCCTCTTCAATTGGATTTAAGTCTTCTCTCTGAATATTTTCAATCAAAGAAATTTCCACAACCTGCTGGTCCGTTAATTCCTTTATGATAATAGGAATTTCCTTAATCCCTGCCATTTTAGCAGCTCTCCAGCGACGCTCACCGGCTATTATCTCATAGTAATCCTTTTTATCGGACACTAATAAAGGCTGTATAACACCGTACTGTTTAATGGACTCTGCAAGTTCTAAAAGTGAATCTTCATCAAACTTTTTTCTAGGCTGACTCCGATTAGGCTCAACACTGGAAATCTTTACTTTAAGTTCTGATGAAACCTGTTTCTTCTCTTCACTTTTTTCTTTCGTTTCCTGCTCTGAATTACTTTTTTTGACAGATGCTTTTTCAACAGGTGTTTTTGTTGGTATCAATGCATCCAAACCTCGTCCAAGACCGCCTGTTTTTCTTGCTGCCATTATTCATCCTCCCTATTTATTACTTCTTCTGCCAAAAGTCGATAACTTTCTGCACCTGAAGATTTTGTATCATAAATATTAATAGGCTGACCATAACTTGGTGCTTCAGCAAGTCTGACGTTTCTCGGAATAATAGTTTTATAAATATTCTGATTTAAATTTTCTTTCACATTTTCCACTACCTGAAGAGAGAGATTCGTTCTGGCATCATACATGGTAAATACCACACCTTCAATCTCCAATTCCTGGTTTAAACGCTCCTTTACCAATTCAATGGTATGGATTAACTGTGAAAGCCCTTCCAACGCATAATACTCACACTGAATAGGAACCAGTACAGAAGTTGCAGCTGTCAATGCATTTATTGTAAGCATGCTTAATGACGGCGGACAATCCATAATAATAAAATCATATTTATCTTTTATTTTATCGATACCCTTCTTTAATATGTATTCCTTTTCTTCTACACCAATCAATTCAATTTCCGAACCAGAAAGGTTCATATTTGATGGAATTAAATCAAGACTATCCACCACATTTTCAATAATCGTTTCTTCTATTTCTGTTTCTCCCAGCAATAGTTCATAAAGCGTATTTTCCACACTATTTTTATCAACACCAAAACCACTTGTGGTATTTCCCTGCGGATCAATATCAATTGCAAGAACTTTTTTGCCTCTTTCTGCAAGACATGCTGATAAATTAATAGCTGTTGTAGATTTTCCTACTCCGCCCTTCTGATTAGCCACTGCAATAATTCTACCCAAATTCACGCCTCCTTTTTTCAGGATACAATAACTCACTATGGCTATTATAGCACTTTTGTTCTTTCACTTCCACATAATGTTTCACGTGAAACAATAGAAAAAGACTTTTTTATTAAAAACTTTATTGTATAGTATAGCCAATAAAAGATATCTTAAACTGTTACTTTTCATTCTTTTTATGCAGTAACCCAAAATTCATTTCACTATTCAAATTTATTTATTGACTCTATAACACTTGTAGGGTTTATAATAAAAGATAGAAATTACTGCAAATCTCAGGAAAGGAACAAAACTTATGTCACAGGTATTACTATCATGAAACATGATCTAACACATGGCAGTGTATTAAAAAACATTATATTATTCTCGCTGCCCTATCTTCTCTCATATTTTTTACAAACACTATACGGCATGGCTGATTTATACATAATTGGCCAATTTAACGGCACAAGTCAAATCACAGCCGTCTCAATAGGAAGTCAGATTATGCATATGATAACTGTCATGATCGTTGGACTTGCCATGGGTACAACTGTTTCCATCGGACAGGCAATTGGTGCAAAACAACAAAAAAGGGCAGCAAATATAATAGGAAATACAGCCACATTATTTATGCTTCTATCAATTATTATTACATTACTGCTTCTTCTCACAAGGAATAGTATCGTATCCGTTATGTCAACACCATCGGAGGCTGTAAAAGGAACAACTGATTATCTAACTATATGCTTTATTGGAATCCCCTTCATCACAGCATATAATATTATCAGTTCGATTTTTCGTGGTTTGGGCGATTCAAAAAGTCCTATGTACTTTATTGCCATTGCCTGTGCTGCCAATATTGCACTGGATTACATTTTCATCGGAGCAATGCATCTCGGGCCGGCAGGTGCAGCTTTTGGAACAACTATTGCACAGACAATCAGCGTTATTATTGCTTTCATAATGATATGTAAAAAAAAGCAGGATCTTTTTCTTACAAAAGAATGCTTCATAACTTCCACTCCGATTATCAGTCAAATATTGAAAATAGGATTTCCAGTGTCTCTGCAGGATGGTTTTATACAGATTTCATTTATTTTAATTACAATTATTGTTAACAGGCGAGGTGTAAATGATGCAGCGGCTGTGGGAATTGTGGAAAAAATAATCAGTTTTGTTTTCCTAGTTCCCTCATCCATGCTCTCCGCAGTTTCTGCTATCTCAGCCCAAAATATAGGTGCAGGAAAGCCCCACAGAGCAGAACAAACGCTGCGTTATGCTATACTGATATGTATTTGCTTTGGAGCCGTCATTTCCACAGCAGTACAGTTTAGTTCAGAATCCATCATAGCTTTGTTTGACAAAAACCCTCTGGTAATCACATTGGGTAGCCAATACATAAAAAGTTATATATTTGACTGCTTATTTGCAGGAATACATTTTAGCTTTAGCGGATATTTTTGTGCTCTTGGAAAATCAGGAATTTCGTTTCTGCATAATTCACTTTCCATTATTCTGGTAAGAATTCCCGGAGCTTACCTAATGTCAAAATATTTCACAGATACTTTATTCCCAATGGGATTAGCTGCAACCACAGGTTCCATACTTTCTGTAATTGTCTGTGTAATTGCTTTTATTGTTATAAAAAAGAAGGATACTCAAAAATGCAGGAATTATTCCAAATAGGCGACGTTGCTAAACTTTTCCACATAAGCGTAGGCAGCCTTCGTCATTATGAACAAGCAGGTCTCCTAAAACCTGAATACGTTGACCCATCCACAGGATATCGCTATTACAGCACACGTCAATTTGAAATCCTAAATACCATACGTTATCTCCGCGTTTTAGATATGCCGCTAAATCAAATTGCAGATTTTTTGCAGAACAGAGATATTTCTGTTATTGAAGAAAAGCTTCTCAAACAGAAAGAGACTGTCATTCAAAAACAGCAGGAATTAAAAAATATTGAAAGAAAAATAGACCATCGATTACGGCAGCTACATGATGCAATGTCTTCAGAATTAAATGTTATTTATATAAAAAAATTCTCTTCTTTTCGTATTGTATGGATGCAGGATTCAATTAGTCCCAAAACCTATCTTGATTTGGAGCATCCAATACGACAGTTGGATAAAGACCAGGTCACCCCTGTTGTTTTTCTCGGAAAAGTAGGCATTGGTATTTCAAAAGAAGATATAATTCATTCTGTCTTTGATCAATATAGTTATATTTTCCTTATACTTGATGCAGAAGACGAATATGTTGGAAATGTAGAAATTTTTCCGGAAGAAACATGTGCTGCCATTCGATTTTGCGGAAGCCACAAAGAATCACCAGAATACTATCAAAAACTTCTGGCTTATATAAACGATAATAATCTGAATATATCAGGTTTTTCAAAAGAGATAACAATGATAGATTACGGCCTCACAAATGATACTTCAAAATTTGTAACTGAAATACGTATTCCTATAACAAAATAAGCACTTTTTCGAACTCGGCATCAGACAATAAATTTATTGTAAAATACCCCCTTATGTCGTATAATATAACCATAAAGGAGAGGAGGTAAACATGAAGAAAAACAATCACAAACTACTCATTCTCACCGTGCTGTTTTCAACTGCAGTTGCTATCATCCATCTGATCAACAAATTTATTGCTGCAACAGCTCAATTAAAAGAAATGCTGGATCTTCCACATAATAAATATTTCGAATGGAGATTTGGCAAAGTACACTATACGAAAAAAGGTAACGGAACTCCCGTTTTATTAATACACGATATTCTCCCGGGTGCATCCAGATATGAATGGCATCTCATTGAACATTGTCTTGCAGAAGAACATACCGTTTATACCATTGATCTTTTAGGATGCGGTTCTTCTGATAAACCTGGAATCACCTATACAAATTTTTTGTATGTGCAATTAATTTGTGATTTTATAAAAGAAATCATTGGCGAAAAAACAGACATTATCACCAGCGGTTTTACCGGCTCATTTGCAGCAATGGCATGTGTTAACGAAAAGGAATTGATCAATAAAATCATAATGATCAATCCACCAAGACTTAATTCATTGAAACAAATGCCTTCCGAAAAACACAAACTTCTGAAATTTTTACTGGAAATTCCTGTTTTTGGAACATTGGTTTATAATATGATTGTTTCACGTGAAGCTATTGATAATCTTTTCATTGAACACTTTTATCACAATCCATTTCACGTGGATCAGGATTACACAGATGCATATTATGAAGCCGCTCATAAGGGTGGCAAATATGCAAAATACTTATATGCAAGCTATGCAGCCAGGTATATGAACATTGACATTACACATGCATTGGAAGTAATTGATAACTCTATTTTTATTATCGAGGGTGCTTCGGAAAATAACGCAATTGCATTAACAGAAGAATATAAAAAAGTTAATCCTTCCATCGAAACTGTTCTTTTCCCAAATTCAAAGCATTTACCTCATATCGAAAATCCAAAGAGGCTTGTGGAACAATTAAAAATCTTTTTATAATCAGAGTTTCTTTCCATGACAAATATTATTACAGTAAAAAAGCTGTCGCAATTATGTGACAGCTTTTTACTCAACTATTCACTCTGATTCATCATTAATTTCTGTTTCATCTTCTGTTTCTGATTTTTCATCTTCTCCAGTAAGTGATTCATAAGCACTTATTACATCTTTTACAGTCATTTTGTTTACCAGATACGTTATATTTTCAACAGATGCAGCGTAATAATTAACATCATATTCACTCAATTGAACATCTATTGTATTTCCATTTAAATCTTTAAGTACTGCTTCAAAAGATACATTCGAGTTCGTTTCATATTCTTCTGTCAATCTTCTGGCACCTGCCATGTTTATCAATTTATTATAAAACGAAGTAAACTCTGTACTGTCAACACTGTTTCCATTCATCTTATAAGATAGAGTTTCTGTTTCTTCCCCATCTTCTGTTTCAGATGTTTCACGTGAAACATCTACAGTATTTTCAGTTCCATTATAGCTAACTTTTATACTACTCAATTGATTTACAGACAAATAACAAACAGTTAAATCCCAAAAGTTTGATTCGTCCATATCAATAATAGAGCTTAAACTTTCGTTGGAAACAGTATAAACAGCCGTACTATCATCTACAGTAACATATCTGGAATCATCAGGAGCTTCATCTCCAATATGAATCACTACTTGTTTTTCCACAGTAATTGTCTCCGATTGCTCGTTTTCTTCCTCGGAAATCTCTTCATCATCAATCAGTTCTTCCTCTGATTCTTCCTCTTCTGGCTCTGCAATCTCAATCAGTTCATCATCATCTTCTTCTAACGCCATTATTTCAGAGTGTTCATCATCCGAAACATCTCCTTCGTCAGTCGATTCCGAAATCTGTTGTTCTTCCGTATAATCCACTATAATATCTGCATAAGGTTTATCCAATCCGTATACAGAAAGATCATCACTATCATAGTTTACAAAACTTCCATACTCCAGTGAACTCAGATAAGATGTCAAACTGCTGGATTTTGCAGAATCTGCTTTTTCCGCATCTTTATCTTCCCCAATACACCAAAATCCAGAATCATCTTCTTTTTTAAGAATATATGAGCCATTTTCACCATTTACCTGTATCTTTTTTATGCTGTCAGATGAAATATCCGGAAAAGAATCAGATTGTGCAAAATCATACAAAGTTTTCATAAAAGGCTCTGTTACAGATGAATCCACCAGATAAACGATCGTTTCTTCATCATTCATTCTCATATAATATTGTCCTGTAGTTGTATTTTCCATTCCAAACCGAAAAACATTTGATTCATCTTCAGTTTGAACTGTTACTGTATTAATCGGATCATCCAATCCGTATTGGGATAAATCATCTACATCTTCTATTGTCCTTTGAGAATAAATAGAACAAATAACAGATGTCGCATCATCCAAAATACTTTGTTCCACAGGAAATTCTTTATCATCTGATTTTATCCAGTTATCCCCATCTTTTTCAAAAGTTACTTCATTTTTGTCCACAAAAAAAGTCAGAGATTTAATATCTTCCGATGAAATCGAAAAAATATTTTCTGTTGTATCTTCCACTTCACTCTCTTCTTTTTCCATCTTATTTACATATACTTTGACTCCGGCATATACTCCACATAATGCAGCAAGAACTACAACAGAAGAAATTAATTTTACGCTTTTTTTCATTATACTTTTCTCCTCTTAAACCAGACAAAAAATCCTACTGCTAGGAAAGCTCCCGGAATCAAACCAATCGCACAAATCTTCCAGAAACTTGCATCATAATCAGTCAAAGTCAGATATGATACTTCCAGACTCTTTGTCGGAATTGAAACTGTCACACTTTCTTCTGTATTTACCATCCATTCCAGTGAAGACATAAATAACATTTCATTTCCTCCGGACACCATCTGATTCACCTGAGAATCCAGAAGAGATGATGATGAAAAATATACTATTTTTGTTTCATTCTCATCATCGACTGATTCCGATATGGCCACGCCCAGATCAAACGGTCCTGAAATATCTCCTGATTCCTTTTCAATCTGATTACTGCTCATATTCGTTTTTGAATAAGCAGAATCAGATGTAGATAAAATACTTTCTACTGTAACAGAATCACGTATTTCATCTGAGAGCTGAATCCCCTGTGCATATGGCATAAGAATAAAATATCCGGATGAAGCCACATCAGACGAAGCTTCTGTGCTGTTTAATGTTGGTACAAGATAATATGGCATTTGCATTGCATAATGCTGATTATCTCCTTCAAAAACAATTCCATCCGCGGTACTTACACCGTAATTGACCATTATGGACTTATAATTTTCCAGGTTGTTTTCTGTATAGTCTGAAAATATTATGGATTTTCCTCCATTTTCATAATATTCAAGGATTTTTTCCTTTTCATCCTCTGAAATATCTGTAGTAGGAGAACATATAATCAGACAATCCGCATCTTCTGGAACTTCTGACTCTGTAAGCAGATTCAATGATTTTATCTCCATATTAGCTTTTTCAATTCTATCCTGAAGAGAAGAACTCAACTCCATCTCTCCATGACCTTCCAACGTGTAAACAACCGGAAGATTTTCTGATGTTACATATGCAATAGCACTTGTAATCTGCCCCTCACCATCAAATCCCGTTGTCTGATAGCTATAAGTAGTATAATCCATAGAGCTTTCATACATACTGCTGTAATCAATTACCTTACTGCGTTCTCCACTGACCACAATTAAGCTGTTGGAAGACAAATTTTCATTTGTATATTCAGAAACAAACTTAGGATTTACCACCGGATCTTTCTGCTCCACCTTAATGTATTTTGATTCATCTTCATATTTATCCAGAAGCTGACAGATACTTTCATCCTCCGAGCCATTCTGTGCTATCTGATAAATCGTAACATCCTGTTCCAGGCTATCCAGAAATTCCTTCGTCTGATCTCCTATACTATACAATTTTTGATCACTTACATCTATCTGTGTGTACTTCGAGGGCAGTTCATTAACAATCAAATTAATAACAATAATGATAACGACAAAGACAATTGTCGAAATCATACTGTAAGAACCATTCATCAGAAGTTTTCCGTCTATTTTTGTAAAATTCTTTTTTTTATCATTTTTGTTATCTTTATTATTTTCATCCTTTTTGCTGAATAAATTCTTTATTTTCATTTTTCGCCCTCCTAATTCCATCTTCTCTTTACAATAGACTGTATTGTCAGGAAAATACAGATGGCGATAACAGACAGGTAATACACAATACCTGTGATATCAAAAATCTCACTGGTGAATTTTTCAAAATGTCCGCTTATGCTGAATGCTTCAAGAATTTTCTGTATACCTCCTTCAAAAATACTTTGTTTTATAACATAAATAACAATCAGCACCACTTCTCCAATAATTCCTGTTATTCCGGCAATTATAACATTTTTCACCATAGTATATATAATCAAAGCAACTGCCAAAATCAGAAGACCAATGGCCATACAGGTGGAAAACGCTGTTTGAGAAAAGAAAAAGGAAATTCCATTCATCATAAAAAATGCAAATAAAAGCACAAATGTTAAAACAGCTGCAATTACCTGGCTTTCTGTAATAGCGGACATAAACATGCCTATGGCAAGATTAGCACATCCCAGCAGAAAAAAGCCAAAAATTGCCGTATAAGAACTTCCATAGGATACTGTACCGAATTCACTGATAATCAGCGGATAAAAGCACATAACAATAACAGGAATTGCATAGACAGTCACTAATGCCAGATATTTTCCAATAACAATTTCTCCCACAGAAACAGGTGCTGTTAAAAGAAGCTGATCTGTTTTCTGCTTTCTTTCTTCTGCCAGAACACGCATGGTTAAAATCGGTACACCTATAAGAAATACGAATGTCAGTGCACTTAACGTATATTCAAATTTTGGATACGCTGCTGAAAGCTGATAAGCAGAAAAATAAATTCCGGTAATAATTAATACGAAAAAAATAAACAGATAACCAATCATAGAAGTAAGATAACTTCTCAATTCTCTTTTATAAATTGCTGTCACTGCTTTTATCCCCCTTTTCCACAATTCTTTCTGTTATATCCATATTTTCTGTTTCATTTACAGTTTCTGTCAGTCTTATATCTTCCTTTTCATTCTCTGTTAATTCAAGGAAAACATCCTCGAGAGATGCTCTGTTGGATTTCATTTCCATGATAGGGCATCTTTCTTCTGCAAGCTTATAAAATACTTTTTCTCTTACATCATTTCCTTCGGATGCCGTAACAGTAACATCCCACAGATTATTTTCCCTGTTTTCGGATATTTTCAGTTCTTCAATCTCCTCAATTGATTTCAGAGATTCTTCTATCTGAATCTTACTGCCTTTTACAACAAGCTGAAGATTATCCGCTCCTACTGCAAGACGACTGAGATTTTCAGGTGTATCACTGGCAACCAGTTTACCGTGAGAAATAATCATAACCACATCACACACTGCGCTTACTTCAGACAAAATATGTGAACTCAGGATCACTGTATGCTTTTCTTTCAGTCCTTTTATCAGATCACGTATTTCAATAATCTGCTTTGGATCAAGCCCAACTGTAGGCTCATCAAGAATAATAACCTCCGGATACCCTAAAACAGCCTGCGCAAGGCCTACTCTCTGTCTGTAGCCCTTCGACAGATTTTTTATCAGACGATTTCTCATATCTGATATTTTTACAAGATCCATAACTTCTTCTATCATTGAATCTCTTTTATCTTTGGGGATTTTTTTCAGATTAGCCGCAAAATTCATATATTCTGACACAGTCATGTCAAAATAAAGCGGCGGCTGTTCCGGCAGATAGCCGATACATTTTCTTGCCTCTTTCGGATCATCCAGAATATCATGACCGTCAATTACAACTTTTCCTTCTGTAGAAGCGATATATCCAGTAATCATATTCATGGTTGTAGATTTTCCGGCACCGTTCGGTCCTAAAAATCCATAAATCTTTCCCTTTTCAATTTTAAAAGAAAGATGATCCACAGCCGTATGATTTCCATAACGCTTGACCAGATTACTTACCTCAATCAAAGTATTCTCCTCCTTTAAATACACAGGAAACACCTTTATTTCCTTTTTTTGACAAAATAGAAAACGCCCCGGGATGAAACAGAGAATAGGGGGAATCCCAGGGCGTTTCTACTCTTATATT
Source organism: Blautia sp. (assembly GCA_034118545.1). GTDB lineage: Bacteria > Bacillota > Clostridia > Lachnospirales > Lachnospiraceae > Blautia_A. Next base: position 40,352 of record JAXFBD010000022.1, on the reverse strand, counting down.
CTATTTCGAAAATGTGATTTAAATAGGTTGAAAATGTGAGGTTTCTGTGAGAATACTGTGATAAAAATGTGAACGAAAAAGAGCCTTTACTGCAAAGGCTCTTTTGCTGGAGTACCCGCTTTTCGCGGATATTTCTGAGGTGTATTTTTTATTTTTTCTATTACAACAAGAGATCTTTCAATTTCTGAATCCGGAAGCTGAAAATATATGATATCTTTTATTTCTCCTCCCAGAATTTTCACTGCTTTTGCAGCCTGTTCTGTCTCTTCCTGTACTTTTCCGGATTTATAGGAAATAAAATATCCTCCTTTTCTTACATAGGGAAGACAATATTCCGATAATGTGGCCAGATTTGACACTGCCCGTGATACACAGACATCATATTTTTCTCTGTGATTCTTATATCTGGCAAATTCTTCTGCCCTTCCGTGTATGGCTTCTATTTTGGTAAGACCTGTGAGATCAAATGTTTCCTCGAGAAAATTCACCCTTTTTCTCAATGAATCCAAAAGAGTAAATGTTATTTCCGGAAACATGATTTTCAGGGGAACACCGGGAAAACCTGCACCCGTTCCAATATCTATTACTCTTTTTACTTTCGTCATATCAAGAGCTTTTACACATGTAAGGCTGTCCAGAAAATGCTTTACAAGAACCTCCTCAAACTCTGTAATTCCCGTAAGATTCATGACTTTATTTTTTTCTGTAAGATATTCATAAAACCGGACAAACTGTTTTTTCTGCTGTTCATTTACAGTCAGCCCCAGCTGCTCACATCCCTTTTCCAACAGGGTCAGATCATAATTCATTCCTGATTTCTCCTCTTATACTGTTCCATATATACAAGAAGCACCGATATATCAGCAGGAGATACTCCTGAAATTCTGGATGCCTGTCCTATGGATATGGGACGATAAGCCTCCAGCTTCTGACGTGCCTCTATACGCAGACTTCCCACCTTCTCATAATCCATATCTTCAGGAATCCTTTTCTTTTCCAGCTTTTTAAACTGTTCTACCTGTTTCAGCTGGCGGCGGATATATCCGTCATACTTGATATTGATTTCCACCTGTTCTTTTACATCCCAGGGCAGTTCAGGACGCTGTGTATCAATGGGAGCCAGAAGTTCATAGCCAAGCTCCGGACGACGTATCAGTTCTGCCAGAGTAGTTCCTGATTTTAATAATGTACTGTTATTTTTTTCCAGAAGCTCCTGAACCTCTTTTCCCGCACCCACGGATGTCTTCTCAACACGCTCCATTTCTTCTTTAATGAGACGCTCTTTTTCCAGAAGCTTCTGATAGGTCTGTTCATCAATAAGCCCCACCTGATATCCTTTTTTGCGCAGACGGATATCTGCATTATCCTGGCGGAGAAGAAGACGGTATTCTGCGCGGCTTGTCATCATACGATAAGGTTCGTGATTTTCTTTTGTTACCAGGTCATCGATAAGGACGCCTATATATGCCTCTGAACGGTCCAGAATCAGCTGTTCCTGCCCTTTTATCTCCATTGCCGCATTAATTCCCGCAATCAGCCCCTGAGCTGCTGCTTCCTCGTATCCTGAGCTTCCATTAAACTGTCCGGCACTGAAAAGACCTTTGATTTTTTTAAATTCCAGTGTGGGATATAACTGTCTGGGATTTATACAGTCATATTCAATAGCATACGCATTTTTTACGATTTTTGCATGCTCAAGACCGGGAACAGAATGATACATTTCATACTGGACATCCTCCGGAAGAGAACTGGACATTCCACCTATATACATTTCATTTGTATAAAGCCCTTCAGGTTCAATAAATACCTGATGCCGCTTTTTATCCGCAAATCTTACCACTTTATCCTCAATGGAAGGACAGTATCTTGGTCCTGTTCCTTCTATCTTTCCGGAATACAGCGGTGAACGGTCAAGATTTGCCCTGATGATCTCATGGGTTTTTTCGTTGGTGTATGTGAGCCAGCAGGATTTCTGCTCTATCTGAACATCCTCCGGATCTGTGGAAAAGGAAAACGGTACTACTCTCTCATCTCCGAACTGTTCTTCCATTTTGCTGTAATCAATGGTATTTCCCGCTATTCTGGCCGGTGTTCCTGTTTTAAAACGAAACATTTCGATTCCAAGCTCTTTCAGAGAATCAGTAAGATAATTAGCTGCCTGAAGTCCGTTTGGTCCTGTATAATTGCTTACATCTCCATAAATACATCTTGCTTTCAGATAAGTTCCTGTACAGAGAACCACTGCTTTGCATTTATAAACAGCACCGGAATATGTTTCCACACCTGTAATCTTTCCATCTTCCACCAGAAGCTTTGTTACTTCACCCTGTTTAATGGTCAGGTTTGGAGTTTCCTCCAGAGTTTTTCTCATCTGTGTACTGTATGCCTGCTTATCCGCCTGTGCTCTCAGAGAGTGGACCGCAGGGCCTTTGGAGCAGTTAAGCATCTTGGACTGAATAAAAGTTTTATCAATATTTTTTCCCATTTCACCGCCCAGGGCATCCAGTTCCCTTACCAGATGTCCCTTGGAGCTTCCACCCACATTAGGATTACAGGGCATCAGTGCAATACTGTCCACACTGACTGTAAACATAATCGTAGACAAACCAAGACGTGCCCCTGCCAAAGCCGCCTCACAGCCTGCGTGGCCCGCTCCCACAACTACAATATCATATTCTTCCGTTAATACTTTCATTTTTGTGTCCTCTTTTATTTTCCCATGCAGAATTTGCTGAAAATCTCATTTACAAGATCTTCTCCCACAGATTCTCCCAGAATCTTTCCAAGGTTTTCATATGCATTCATCAGATCAATGGAAAAAAAGTCCTCAGGCATCCCTGCCAGTATGCTTTCTTCCACAAGTTCAAGACTTTTCCCGGCCTCCTCCAGTGCTTCCTTATGCCTTGCATTTGTAATATAAACCTCATCATTAAATCTGATATCGCCTGTGAAAAACATTTCTTTAATCGTATCCTCAAGTTCCCGGATACCTGTCTGATTCCTGGCTGAAACAGGGATTACTTTATGGGAGATACGTTTTTCTAATTCCCGAATATCCGTTACCGGTTCCAGGTCTGTTTTATTATATAAGACAATCGCCTTTTTGTCAGCAAGCATGGCAATAATTTCTTCATCATTTTCATCCATTTCTGTGGAGGAATCCACCACATAAAGAATAAGATCTGCTTCCTTTGCCATCTCTCTTGCTTTTTCCACACCGATTTTTTCCACAATATCCTCGGTTTCTCTGATGCCGGCTGTATCTGTCATTTTCAAAGTAATTCCGTGAAGATTTATATATTCCTCCAGAATATCACGGGTGGTTCCCGCAACATCTGTTACAATGGCTTTGTTTTCCCCTACAAGCAGATTTAACAGAGAAGATTTCCCTGCATTGGGTTTTCCTAATATAACGGTCTTTATCCCTTCCTGAAGTATTTTCCCGTCTTCAGCTCTTTCCAACAGATAACTGATTTCTTTTTTTTCTTTTCTGACTGCCTCAAGAAGTTTCTCTGCATATCCTTCAAGACTGATATGCTCCGGGTCATCCAGGGCAGATTCTATATACGCTATATGATATATTAACTCACTTCTGATTTCTTTAATCGCACGGTGGACAGAACCTTTCAGCTGTTCCATGGAGCTTTTTAAAGCATATTCATTCTTTGCCTGAATCACATCCATTACTGCTTCCGCCTGGGAAAGATCCAACCTTCCATTCAAAAAGGCTCTTTTTGTAAATTCGCCCGGTTCTGCAATACGCGCACCGTTTTTCAACACCGTTTCCAGGACTTTTTTCATTGCAAAAACACCACCGTGGCAGTCTATCTCTACAGTGTCCTCTCCGGTAAAGGTTCTCGGTGCTTTCATCACCATTACCAGAACTTCATCGATCAGTTCCTCCTGATCATATATATATCCATAATGGATCGTATGGGAATCCACATTTTTTATATTCTTTTTTCCATTTTTTGAACGGTATATCCGGGATGCCACATCTGTTGCTTCCGGTCCGCTGATACGGATAATTCCGATTCCCGAAGCACTCATAGCCGTTGATATTGCAGCAATTGTCGTCTTCATTTCTACCTCCCTGGATTTTTCAAAAAATGGAAGAGCCGTTAACAACTCTTCCATTCCTCTTTCACTTAATATCTTTTTAATTTTACGACTACATGACGATAAGGTTCTTCCCCTTCGCTGACAGTCTCTACGAATTTATTTCCCTGAAGAGAAGAGTGGATGATTCTTCTTTCATATGGATTCATAGGCTCAAGAACTACCGGTTTACGTGTCTTTTTCACCTTATATGCAATCCCTCTTGCAAGATTTTCCAGTGTTTCTTTTCTTCTTCTGCGGTAATCTTCTGTATCCAGCTTTACACGGATATAAGTAGCTTTACCCTTGTTTACCACCAGGCTTGTAAGATACTGCAGAGAATCCAGTGTCTGTCCTCTTTTTCCGATGAGAATACCCATATCCTCGCCTTCAAAATCCACATCCAGACATCCATCATTGCTGTTATATTTGGAAGTAATCTCTACTTCTCCCAGATTCATAGATTCGAATACATCTCTCAGGAACACAACTGCTCTCTGTTCGATTTCTTTTATTTCTTCCGGATCTGTGATAATTTCCACAGGCTTACCTGTTTTTACAGGTTTTTCCTTCGGCTGACGCTCCTGTTTTGGCTGACGCTCCTGCTTCTCCTGCTTTTCCGGTCTCTCCTGTTTTTCCTGTTTCTCTTTTACAGGTCTTTCTTTCACCTGGCGTTCCTGTTTTTCTTTAACAGGTTTTTCTCTGGACGGACGCTCCTGCTTTGGCTGACGATCTCTTGCAGGTTTGTTTTCCTTTTTGTGATCTGCCCTTGGCGCAGGTGCCGGAGCCTCTTTCTTTGGCTCTTTTTTCTTTTCTTCTATTATAGATTCCATTTTTACGGAACCCACAATTTCTTTAATTTCATCTTCTTCGGAAACCGTTTCTATTTTTCGTACTTTAATAATAGCCGGCTTGCTTCCAATGCCGAAAAATCCGGAGCTGCCTTCGCTTATTACCTGAATTTCCACCTGATCACTGGAAGTTCCCAGTTCGATGCAGGCTTTTGTAATTGCTTCGTTTTTTGTTTTTGCTGAAAACTGGATAAAATCCTCCATTACGAACCCCTCCGTTACTGCTTACTTCTTCTTGTTTCTTTCATCAAAATCTCTTACCATATTTGCTTTTGCAGTAATACTTCCCGGTTTTGCATTCTGAGCTTTCTGGTAGGATTCCTCAACTTTTTTCATCCGGTCATTGACATTCTGATTTCCCTGGCCTTTTGTGACCTTTGTGTTATTGATATTTCTTGCATTCTGATGAGCCTGATTTGTTATTTTCTGAGGCGGAAGGCCTGCTTTCTCACGTTTTTTCTCCATTTTTTTCATGTTCTCATTAATCAGTACATTTATGTCCATCTTGTCCATATGACGATTAATAACAACCTGCTGAATACTTCTTACAACGGCACTTGCGATCCAGTAAATGCCAAGACCTACCGGGAATGTGAAACAGAATACAGCAGACATAAGCGGCATAACTGTATTCATGGTTTTCATGGAACTTGCAACAGTGTTCTGGGTAGGATCATCACTCTGAGAACCAGCCTGCGGCATCAGCTTTAAGTTCAGCACCTGTGTCAGCCATGCAAGGAATGGAATCAAAACAGCTCCGATTGCCAGAAGGATTGCTCCTGTTTTCACTGCATCCATAATAATATTCAATGGCTGATCTGCAATGTTAAGTCCCAGAAAATTCTGCATTTTTGAAATCTCAGATGCAGCATTGTCTATCACACCGGAAAAACCGGAAAACTGCTTCATATCTGATAATTCTGTCCACTGAGACGGTGACAGTGCATATAAAAAATCTATAACAGAATTTTTGGTAGCAACTCCGTTGCTGTCCATAACGAGCTGCACTCTGGACATCTTATTGTCTGAAATAAAATTCTTGATCAGCTCCGTATATCCGTCTACAGCCACAATGTGAGAAACTGCTTCTGTAAAAACTTCACGAACACCACTGACATATGCCGGAATTTTATAAATTACCTGCCATAAAGCCAGCAATATAGGAAACTGAATAGCCAGCTGCACACAGCTTCCTGTGGGAGAAACCCCGTATTTTTCGTAAATTGCCTGTGTTTCTTCCTGCATTTTCTGCATGGAAGCCTGATCTTTTTTTCCCTGATACTTCTTCTGTACTTTCTGAAGTTCCGGCTGCATGATTGAGCTTAATTTGGAAAATTTCTGCTGTTTGATCTGCAGCGGAGTCATAAGTGCATAAATAATAATACTGAAAATAATAATGCACAAACCAAGATTATGGATACCTACAGCACTTAACAGTTTATATATGCCGTCCATAATCCAGCCCATCACCTGAGCAACCTGTCCTATGATGGGTGTAGAACTCTTTGTTGCTAAAAACATTTCCAAGTTCGATTCCTCCTAGAATTCTGAACTGACAGAATTTCTCTGCCTCTCTATGGTACAGGATCATAACCACCGTGCGAAAAAGGATTGCACCTGAGTATTCTCCAGACTGCCAGAAGGCCGCCTTTTAATGCACCATATTTTTCGATAGCTTCTAAACCATATTGAGAACATGTGGGAATATAAGGACATTTGGTTCTCTTCATCGGTGAAATATATTTTTGATAAAATCGAATTAACTTAATAAGAAATTTCTTCATCATTGCTTTTTACCAATATGTGATGTTTTCCCGCCAGATGCATAATGGAGCCCTCCACATCATGAAAGCTTTTTCCTTTTACAGAGGGACGGCCGATGATCACAACATCCAGACCTCCGGCAAACAACATTTCATTTAATCTGTAACTCTCTCTTATCAACCTGGTGACTCTGTGGCGTACCACACTGTTCCCTACTTTTTTGCTTACAGATATTCCCAGACGATTCTTATTGCACTGATTTTTCAGTACATACATCACCAGATACCGATTTGCATAAGATGTTCCATTATGATATACTGTCTGAAAATCTTTGTTTTTTTTCAAGGACTCTGTCTGTTTCATAGAATCCTCCTTAAATTATTTCTAAAGAGAAGAAAAGACCACATAAATGCGGTCTTGTATCTTATGCTGATAATTGCTTTCTTCCTTTTAATCTTCTTGCAGCTAATACTTTACGTCCGCCTTTTGTGCTCATGCGGGCTCTGAATCCGTGAACTTTCGCTCTGGAACGTTTCTTTGGCTGAAATGTCATTTTCATAGGTAATGCACCTCCCTTATCTATATTTCCATTATAAAATTAATCATAATCAGAACATCATCCCAATTATATTCATAATCTGATAATTCGTCAAGTGAAATTTCCTAATTCCTACTATATTTTAAATGAAAAAACAACATATCCACTAATCCCCAATATAAGTTGTGCACAATTTTTTGGTTTACGTAATATTATCCACAAAAATGTGGATAACTTGTGGATAACTTATTATTTATTAATAAATTATCCACTTTTTACGATTGATTTTTACACATAATTTCATAAAAATCCTTTATTTAAGCCATTTCGACAGCAAACCACTTTATACACATTTTTTTTCACCTATCTGTTTTCTGTATCTGAGTTATGGAAACCAATTATACACTATCCACAGTTATCCACACTTATCCACATACAAAATGTTGAAAACTTAAATCTTTTTAGGCATTGATAAAAAAGACTATTTATTATAATATATATAAGGGTATTTCTGTCTTTCACAGAATTTGCCTGTATATCAGAAAAACTGTTTACATAAAGCGAAAAACCAGGAGAAATCATAATGAATAATTTAATTGACAAATGGGATGAAATCCTTCAGATTATGAAAAAAGAATACTCTATTTCGGAGGTTGCCTTTACTACCTGGCTGAAGCCCCTGACCGTTTATGGCCTGGAGGATCATACCGTAACCATCGCGGTTCCTCCTGAGCTGGATGTACTTGGTCTTAACTATATAAGCAGCCATTACAAATCTCCGCTTAAAGTAACCATCGCTATTGTCCTTGGAATGGATCACTGCGATGTAAAGTTTGTTTTTGCAGATCAGCTTCCAAAAAAACAGGAGCCTGTTATTTCCAATGCACAGCAGGATTCCCGTTTTGAAGAAGCACATTTAAATCCAAGATATACTTTTGATACTTTTATTGTGGGAAGCAACAACAAACTTGCCCATGCTGCAGCAGTTGCAGTAGCCGAATCTCCTGGAAATACCTATAACCCCCTGTTTATCTACGGAGGAGCCGGACTGGGCAAAACCCATCTTATGCACTCTATTGCTCATCACATTCTGGAACATGACTTAAACAGCAGAGTCCTTTATGTTACCAGCGAAGATTTTACAAATGAGCTGATTGAAACCATACGAAACGGAAATAATTCAGCAATGGCCAAATTCCGTGAAAAATACAGAAACATAGATGTCCTTCTGGTAGACGATATTCAGTTTATTATAGGAAAAGAATCCACTCAGGAAGAATTTTTCCATACTTTTAACAGTCTGCACAGTGCCGGAAAACAGATTATCATATCTTCAGATAAACCACCAAAGGATATGGAAATCCTGGAAGAAAGATTCCGTTCCCGGTTCGAATGGGGCCTTATTGCTGATATTACCCTTCCTGATTATGAAACAAGAATGGCAATTCTTCACAAAAAAGAAGAAATAGACGGATACCATATTCCGGAGGAAGTGATCAAATACATTGCTGATAACATCAAATCCAATATCCGGGAGCTGGAAGGTGCTTTTAACAGAGTGGTAGCACTCGCCCGTCTGGAGAAAAAAGAAGTTACCATGGAAATGGCAGAACAGGCTCTGAAAAACATGATTTCTCCAAACGAAAAGAAAGTTATTACACAGGAATATATTATTTCTATCGTGGCTGAACATTTCAATGTGGATCCAAAGGATATAATTGGAAGCAAACGAAGTGCAAAAATCGTAGTTCCACGGCAGATTTCCATGTATCTGTGCAGAGAAATTATTTCCGCACCTCTTAAAAATATAGGAAAAAGCCTTGGAAACCGTGACCATACCACTGTTATGCACGGCATTGAAAAAATCGAAAAAGAACTTCTTACCAATGAAAACCTTCGAAATACCATTGAAATTCTGAAGAAAAAAATTAATCCACAGGGATAATCCTTTTTATCCACATGTGAATGTGCATTCTATGTTAATTACATGTGGAAATATGTGAATAACTTTTTCCGAAATTTTAAGGATTCACTTTTACACATTTTATTCACATAGCTCATCCTCACTTTTAAAGAAACTTATCCCATCCCAAAACCGTTTATTTTTCAAGGCCCGCGGCAGTTATTCACAAATCCACAGGCACTACGGCGGTTACGACGGATATCTTTATATATATTTATTTATAAAACACAATTCACCACAGAAGGGAGTTATACACATCATGAAAATTATCTGTTCCAAAAACAGTCTGCTGAAAAGCGTAAGCATTTCACTAAAGGCTGTTCCCTCAAAAACAACCATGCCCATTCTGGAATGTATTCTGATCAATGCATCAACAAACCAGATTAAATTTACAACTAATGATATGGAACTTGGCATTGAAACAATTGTTGAAGGCAATATTGAAGAAAAAGGAATGGTTGCACTGGATGCAAAAATTTTCTATGAAATTATAAGAAGACTTCCTGATAATGATGTAACCATAAAAACAGATGACAAATTTACTGCTACTATTACCTGTGAAAAAGCTAAATTTACTATTCCCGGCAGATCAGGAGAAGATTTTGCCTACCTTCCTCTGATAGAAAAAGAAGAACCACTGAATATTTCCCAGTACACATTGAAAGAAATGATTCGTCAGACCATTTTTTCTATTGCTGTAAACGAGAATAATAAACTGATGACAGGTGAATTGTTTGAAATTAAAAATAATTATCTGAAAGTTGTTTCTCTTGACGGCCATCGTATTGCAATTCGCAGAATGGAACTGAAAAAAGAATATTCTGACAGAAAAGTAGTTGTACCAGGCAAGACATTGAATGAAATAAGTAAAATTCTTTCTGGAGAAATGGACGATCAGGTAAGTATATATTTTACCAGAAATCATATACTGTTTGAATTTGACCAGACTATGGTAGTATCCAGACTGATCGAAGGAGAATATTTCCGGATCGATCAGATGCTTTCCAGTGATTATGAAACAAAAATTACAATTAACAAAAAAGAGTTTTTAAGTTGTATTGACCGTGCCACTCTTCTTGTAAGAGAAGGTGACAAAAAGCCAATTATTATTAATATTACCGATAACAAAATGGAACTGAGAATCGATTCCGCCATGGGCTCCATGAATGAGGACATTGATATCACAAAAGAAGGAAGAGATATTCTTATCGGATTTAATCCAAAATTCCTGATCGATTCTCTCAAGGTAATAGATGATGAAGAAATAAATATTTATCTTGTAAATCCAAAGGCACCATGTTTTATCAGGGATGAAGAAGAAAATTATACGTATCTTATTCTACCTGTGAATATTAATCAGAATCAGGCAAGATAAAGAGAGGGAGAAAAAATGATTGAAATTACCATTAAAGATGATTTTATAAAATTAGGCCAGGCGCTGAAGCTGGCCAATGTGGTCAGCGATGGTGTGGAAGCCAAAATCGTCATTAATGAAGGCCAGGTAAAAGTAAATAATGAAACAGATACCCGCCGGGGCCGAAAGGTTTACGAGGGAGATGTGATTTTCTTTGACGGAAATGAAATTAAAGTAGTAAAAGAATAATGGCAGTCAGGTGAAAACATGTATATAGAGTCCATCCATTTAAATAATTTTCGCAATTACGAAGCGTTGGACCTTGAATTTGACAAAGGAACAAATATTCTCTATGGAGATAATGCCCAGGGAAAAACTAATGTTCTTGAGGCTGTTTATCTTTGCGGGACAAGTAAATCTCATAAAGGAAGCAAGGATAAGGAGCTGATACGCTTTGACAATGAAGAGGCGCATATACGTATGATGGTCAGAAAAAATGATATGTCATATAAAATTGATATGCATCTCAGAAAAAACAGGGCAAAAGGAGTGGCTATCAACGGACTTCCCATAAAAAAAGCAAGAGAGCTTCTGGGAGTTGCAAATCTTGTCTTTTTTTCCCCGGAGGATCTTAATATTATAAAAAACGGTCCGGGTGAAAGAAGAAGATTTCTGGATATGGAGCTTTGTCAGCTGGATAAGATTTATCTGACGGATCTGGGAAATTATAATCATATAGTTAATCAGAGAAATAAATTATTAAAGGATCTTTATATGCAGCCGTCGCTGAAGGATACACTGGATGTCTGGGATATGCAGATGGTGAATTATGGAAACCGGATCATAGAAAAAAGAGAAGCATTTGTGGAAGAATTAAATGAGATTATCCGGGAAATTCACTCTAATCTTACCGGGGGATCAGAACATCTGGAGGTGATCTATGAACCGAATGTAAGAAAAGGAGAACTGGAAGAAGCGGTTTACCGGAACAGAGAGCGGGATATAAGAATGAAGCTTTCGTCAGCCGGGCCTCACAGGGATGATTTCTGTGTTAAAGCAAACGGAATTGATATCCGGAGATTCGGATCTCAGGGACAGCAGCGTACAGCAGCTCTTTCACTGAAGCTTTCAGAAATTTATCTTGTAAAAAAAAGAATTCAGGATACACCTGTTCTTTTGCTGGATGATGTGCTTTCGGAGCTGGACAGCAGCCGCCAGACCTGTCTTTTAGACTGTATACACGATATTCAGACAATTATTACCTGCACAGGTCTGGATGATTTTATCAGTCATCAGTTTACCATCAATAAAGTATTTCAGGTGGTAAAAGGACAAATCTATCTTCCTTACCGTAAATAGAGAGAAAGTATTTTGACAAGTGATATCGCATATGATAAACTGTTTTTAATTATGGAAAGTTGGTGAGTGTTTTGGACAAAGAAGAATTCAGAGTTAAACTTGAAGAAATTAATCACTTGGTGGAACAAAAAGATTATAAGGGTGCCATGAGCGTGGTGGACAGTATTGACTGGCGCCGTGTAAAAAATGTAAGAACTTTGTGTGTTGTAGGTGAGATTTATGCAGCCAACAAGCGTTATGAGGACAGTAAAGAAATTTTCCTTCTGGCATATCACAGATCTCCTATCGGAAAAAATATTCTTTACCGCCTGATAGAGGTTTCCCTGAAAATGGGAGATCTGGATGAGGCTGCAGAATTTTATAACGAATTCCGTGAAGTTGCCCCGAACGATAACACCCAATATGTTCTGAAATATAAAATATTAAAAGCCCAAAAAGCTCCTCTTGAAGAACAGATCAAGGTTCTTGCCGAATATAAAGAAAAAGAATTTACAGAGAAGTGGTCTTATGAACTGGCTAAGCTTTACTATAAGGCAGGAGACAAAGAGAAATGTCTCAGTCTGTGTAATGAAATGATTTTATGGTTCAGTGAGGGAAGCTACGTAATGAAAGCGCTGGATCTCAAGATGCGCATGGGCGCGCTGGAGGGAGCCGAAAAAGAAAAATATGAGCAGCAGTTTGTTCCCAAGCTGATAACTCCGGAAGAGGCGAAGGCGTTAAAGGACAGCGGAAATGATGATCTTGATCTGGATAACAGCGTGGAGGAAAAAGAGTCTCAGGCTGATTATGAAGATAAAGAAATGCCCAGGATAGATATGATCCGTATCCGTAATGACCGCGATCTGGAAGGTGCGGAGACACTTCAGGAAAAAATCTCCAAAGGACTTCGAGACATTTTCGGAAGCAAAAAGACAGATATTGATTTCCCGGATGAAGAGCTGGGAGAAGAAAAGGAAGATGTACAGAAGGAAATGATCAGGACAACATCTGATAAAGAGGAATTTGAGAACGTGCCTGATCTGGAAAAAGAAGGAGAAAAACCTGTTAAGAAACAGGAAGAGAAGGATTCTGATGATGAAAAGAGACTGGAGTCAGAGGAAGAACTTGTTTTTTCAGGAAGTCTGAAAATGCCGGAACTGGATATTCCTGACTCTATGAAAAAGGTAGACCTCAAAGATGCACTGAATATGCCAAAAATTCCGGAGCCGGACAGTATTTCGGAAATTATGGAGAATGAACCACTGGATGATTCCTTTGATTTCAATCTGGAAGATACAATACTGGCAGCGGCATCAGCGCAGGGAATAGATATTCCGAAAACAGAAGAAAAGCCTGCAGTTCAGGAAGAGCCTGCAGAAGAAATCGTGCCGGAAGAAGAGGAAGAAATTCTTTCAGAGGAAGACCTGCGGCGGGCGGAAGAAGAATTTCTGAGAGGTCCGGTAAAAAAAGAGAATACGGAAGAGCCGGAAGAAAAGGATATGAATACAGCAATTCTGGAATCTGAGTCAGATCTGGAGATGATTTCTTCTGATGATGAGACAGAAGAAGAGCCGGAGGAAGCAGAACCTGAGACAGATCCCCGGGATATTATTCCGAGAGAAAGGGAACTGACTGAGGACGAAGAAAAAATATTTACATATTTTGTGAAGGTTCCGGGAATGAAAGAGCAGCTTATTGATGCATTATGTGATACACAGATGGCAGCTGCAGACGGTACATCCCAGACCGGAAACGTAATTGTAATGGGCGCCAGAGAAACGGGTAAGACAAGGCTGATAGCAGGTCTTATTCCGGCTATCTGTAAGCAGCTTAATCTGGAAGCAGCCAGGACAGCATATGTTTTTGCAGATCAGATCAACGGAAAGGATATTGACAGTATCGTAAAGAAGCTGGCAGGAGGATTCCTTGTTATCGAAGATGCAAATCAGCTGGATGCAGAGACTGCCGAGCTTCTGGATCAGGCAATGGAAGGAGAAACACAGGGACTTACTGTTATTATTGAGGATGAAAAAATCGGAATGCGTAAGTTTATTGCAAGGTATCCCAAGCTTGCAAAGAAATTTACATCTATGATCAATATTCCTGTGTTTACCAATGACGAGCTTGTAAATTTTGCAAAAGTATATACTGTCGAAAACGGATATAAGATTGATCAGATGGGTATGCTGGCTCTTTATAATTCCATTGGAGCAAACCAGAAAGAAGATGAGCCCATGAGTATTGGTGTTGTAAAAGAAATCATCGATGCTGCGATTATGAAATCCCAGAGAGGTCTGCTGAAACGAAATAAAAGACGTGTGGACCAGGACGGATATATTATGCTGTATGAAAAGGATTTTAACTGATCCTGAAGGTAAAATAAAGAAATAAAGGAAGTAAAAAATATGACCAGACCTTATCTTGGAAATCCTAAATATACCATTGAAGTTCTTCAAAAGTATGATTTTGTTTTTCAGAAAAGGTTTGGTCAGAATTTTCTTATCGATACCCATGTTCTGGAAAAAATCATTTCCGCTGCAGAAATCACTGAGAATGATTTTGTTTTAGAGATAGGGCCGGGAATCGGAACTATGACACAGTATCTGGCTGATGCAGCCAGAGAGGTTGTGGCAGTGGAAATTGACAAAAATCTGATCCCTATTCTGAAGGATACTCTGAAGGAATGGGATAATGTAACAGTATTGAATGAAGATATTCTTAAGGTGGATATCCGCAGACTTGCAATGGATAAAAACGGGGGAAGACCCATTAAAGTGGTGGCGAATCTGCCATATTACATTACGACGCCCATTGTCATGGGATTGTTTGAAAAGCAGGTTCCTATTGAATCCATTACCATAATGGTACAGAAGGAAGTTGCCCAGAGAATGCAGGAAGAGCCGGGATCAAAGGATTACGGAGCTCTTTCACTGGCTGTTCAGTATTATGCAAGTCCTCAGATCGTAGCAAATGTTCCTCCAAACTGTTTTATGCCCAGACCGAAGGTAGGCAGTGCGGTTATTAAACTGGAGAGATATCCTGAGCCGCCTGTAGAGGTGAAGGATGAAAAACTGATGTTTTCTATTATCAGAGCATCATTTAATCAGAGAAGGAAAACACTTGTAAACGGACTTAAAAATGCAGCGGAGATTCATTTTACGAAGGAAGAAATAGAAGAAGCGCTGACAAAATGTGGTATTCCTCTTAATGTGAGAGGAGAAGCGTTAAGTCTTGAACAGTTTGCAGAAATTTCCAATATATTTTCAGACAGGTAAAAGGCATCCGGTGGCTGAGCGGATGCCTTTTTTTGTTTCTAAATTTATTTTTAAAAGGAAGGAGAGTCAACTGACCGAAGTCAATTGACATATGAAAAAGAAATAATATAAAAATAATGTTGGCTGTATTATTTTTATGGTGTTAGTATATCCAAAAAATGTGATGGAATCATGTGTATCTTGTGAAAAAATAATGAACGAATGGGAAAAAAATTATGAATGCACATTATTTTTTACATAAAAATAAAAAATGTTAAATTAATATTACAAAATGGTGTAAATGTGTGTTATAATGAATCCGCTTTTGAAAAAAGGAACAAAATAACTGATTTATACAGGAGGTAATAAAAATGAAAATAAACAAATTAGCAGCTGTTATTATTGCAGGAGTGATTACATGTACAGCACCGACAGGTGTTTATGCAGCAGATATCAATGCAGAGAGCATTGCAGAAGAAATTGTGGAAAATGATAAGGTGAATGAACTGGCAACGGATCCGGATAAGGTAGCGGACATCATTATATCTGTAAAAAATATGATCGACAGTCAGAATATTACAGATGATCAGATCAGCTCAGGTGTTGATATGGCTGCAGAACAGCTTGGAGTAAGCCTCTCTGAATCTGAGAAAAAGGCTATTGTCACACTGGCATCAAAATTTGTAAACATGAACATTTCTGATGAGGAAATCAGAAATGGTGTTAATGATGTATATAATACACTGGAAAGCCTTGGAATCGGAAAAGAAGAAGTGAAGGGAATACTTAAAAAAGCTATCAATGTTGTTAAAAATCTGATGAATTAATGAAATAAATAATACAAAAAGCACAAATTCAATGATTTGATTTATTAACAAGCATGTGTGAAATCCATAAAAAATAAAAGTAAAATTTGAAAAAATTGTGCAATTAAACTAAAAGTTAACTATTTGTTCATTGTTTATTCATAAATATCTGATATGATACTAATAGTTAAAAAGTTATGAGGTTGTAATGATATCATTACACATACAATTTTTTCATAATAATTGCCCCGGTGAACCACTACCGGGGCACTCCTCGTTTTACGGGGATTTTTTTTTCATTATAAAATTTCCATTGTGAATAAAGTATGTTATAATGTGCGCATATAAAATGACAGCTGAGAAGGAGAAATACAAAAATGTCAGAATCAATGAAGGATTATGAAGCAGAACTGGAGGCTTCTTTCAAAAGAATCGAAGAGGGAGATATTATTACAGGAACGGTAATCAGTGTGGATGAAAAGGAAGTTATCCTTGACCTGAAATATTATACAGAGGGAATTATCCCGGCAGAGAGCTATAGCAGGGAGCCTGATTTTAATCTCAAAGAAGAGGTACATGTGGGGGATGAGATATCTGCCACGGTAGTAAAAAGGGATGACGGACATGGAAATATTTTGCTGTCAAAAATTGAAGCAAATGATGTTTTATCCTGGGATAAGCTTATGGAAATGAAAAAATCAGGAGAAACTATAGATGTAGTTATTAAAGAAACGGTAAATGCGGGAGTCATTGCTTATGTGGAAGGAGTGAGAGGATTTATTCCTGCATCAAAGCTGGATCTGAATTATGTGGAAAATACAGAGGATTATCTGAACAGAAAAATACAGGTTCAGGTTTTTGATGTGGATAAAGAAAAAGAAAGACTGATTCTTTCTGCAAAAGAAATTTTAAGGGAAAAAGCAGAAGAACAGAAAAAGAATATTATTTCGAATCTGAAACCGGGACTTGTAACAGAAGGTACGGTAGAGAGCCTGCAACCATATGGGGCATTTGTAAGTCTGGAAAACGGAGTATCGGGACTGGTACATATTTCCCAGATCTGCGAAAAAAGGATTAAAAAGCCTTCAGAGGTACTTTCTGCAGGAGATAAGGTAAAAGTAAAAATTATTGGTATCAAAGATGGAAAAATAAGCTTAAGTATAAAAGAGGCATCAGATCTGATGGCGAAAGAAATTGAGGAAGAGGTCATTGAATTACCGGAATCAAAGGAGGAGGCAACCACTTCTCTGGGAGCTTTATTTGCAAACATTAAATTATAACTGGATAAAAAAGGACGGATTTATATGAAAAATCAGGAAAGAATATTTGTGATAGGTCATAAACACCCTGATACGGATTCCATATGCTCTGCAATTGCTTATGCGGACATTAAAAACAGGACCAGTCAATCAAAGAAATATGTTCCTATGAGAGCAGGACAGATCAATGAGGAGACTCAGTATGTTCTGAACCGTTTCGGAGTGAATCCGCCGGCTTATGTGACGAATATAGGAACACAGGTTAAGGACATGGAAATACGTGTCAGTCCTAATGTGGATAAGAGTATTTCGCTGAAAAATGCCTGGGATATGATGAAGGAAAACGGAATTGTAACTCTTCCCATCCGTGATAAAGACGGATATCTGGAAGGACTGATCACCATTGGGGATATTGCGCAGGTCTATATGAATAAGACAGACAGCTATCTTTTGTCCAACGCAAAAACCCAGTATAAGAGAATTGCTGAGACTATCGGCGGTCATATCATTGAGGGAAATGAGCATGGATACTTCGCTAAAGGTAAGATTTTAGTGGGTACTGCAAATCCGGAAAAGATGAAAAATTATATCGAAGAAGACGATATGATCATTATGGGAGACAGGGAAGAGGATCATCTTCAGGCCATAAAGCAGAATGTAAGCTGTATCATAGTAGGTCTTGGAAGTGAAGTTTCCGAAAAGGTAATAAAGCTTGCCCATGAAAAGGAAATTGTCATTATAGGAACAGAATATGATACTTTTACCATTGCCAGACTGATAAATCAGAGTATTCCTGTCCGCTATGTGATGCAGACTGAAAATCTTGTTACTTTCAGTACGGAAGATTATACGGATAACATCCAGGATACCATGATAAAGAACAAGCACAGAGCGTTTCCTGTTACAAACAAGAGAGGAAAATGTATAGGAACCATTTCCCGTCGTAATTTGCTTGACATTAAAAAGAAAAAAGTAATCCTTGTGGATCATAATGAAAAAGATCAGGCAGTTGATAATATAGAAAAATCAGAAATTCTTGAGATTATCGATCATCATAAGCTGGGATCTCTGGAAACCATGAAGCCTATTAATTTCCGCAACCAGCCGGTGGGCTGTACCGCAACGATCCTGTATCAGATTTACGGTGAGCAGAGACTGGAGATTTCACCAACCATTGCCGGACTTCTCTGTTCTGCGATTATTTCTGATACACTTATGTTCCGATCGCCTACCTGTACGCTCCAGGATAAAATGGCGGCTGGAGCACTTGCACTGATCGCTGATATAAATATTGAGGAGCATGCAAGGGCTATGTTCAAAGCCGGAAGTAATCTTAAGGATAAAGCTCCTGAGGAAATTTTTTATCAGGATTACAAGAAGTTTATTGCTGAAGGAGATATTACTTTCGGTGTGGGTCAGATCAGTTCCATGGATGGAGACGAGCTGAAGGAAATCAAGAAACGTCTGATGCCTTTCCTTGTAAGCGAGTGCGGACGCCATGGAATTTCCAAGGTTTATTTTATGCTGACCAATATTATGGATGAATCCACAGAGCTTTTGTATTATGGGGAAGACAGTGAAGAAATGGCCAGACTGGCTTTTAAAATGGAGCCTGTGGAAGGTACATTTATTCTTGAAAAAGTGGTTTCCCGCAAAAAACAGCTTATTCCTGCACTGATGGAGGGAGCACAGCTGATGCAGAGTGATCTCTAGGAGGAAAAGATGGCGAAGCAGAGCTGGAAACCGGGAAATATGCTGTATCCTTTGCCGGCTGTTATGGTAAGTGTGACAGATGGATCCGGAAATGATAACATTATTACAGTTGCATGGGCAGGAACGGTCTGTACCAATCCGCCCATGGTATCCATTTCTGTAAGACCTTCCCGATATTCATACAAAATGCTTAAGGATACAGGGGAATTTGTGATCAATCTGACAACAGAAAGGCTGGCATTTGCCACAGATTACTGTGGTGTCCGTTCCGGAAGAGATGTGGACAAATTTAAAGAATTAAAACTGACAAAAGAAAAAGCTGATTTTGTGAAAGCACCTATGATAGGGGAATCACCGGTGTCTGTGGAGTGCAGAGTAAAGGAAATCCTTGAACTGGGATCCCACCATATGTTTCTGGCAGATGTTCTGGCTGTACATGCAGACGAAGAGTATATGGATGAAAAAAATAAATTTCAGCTGAATAAATCAAATCTTCTGGTATATTCTCACGGAGAGTATCTTGGACTGGGTAAAAAAGTAGGGACATTCGGATACAGTGTAAAGAAGAAAAAAACGTCAAAAAAAGGAAAAAAATAAGCATTTTCCCCATATATTGCAGATATGATAATTATATGTTAAAATTGATGAAAGGAAATTGAAATGAATAATGTTACATTGATTGGCATGCCCGGTGTGGGGAAAAGCACGTTGGGCGTTGTTCTGGCCAAAGTCATGGAATACCAGTTTCTGGATGCCGATCTTCTTATTCAGAAAGAAGAAAAAAGACGGCTGAGCAGAATAATTCAGGAGGAAGGAATCGAAGGCTTTAAGGCTATCGAGAATCGTGTGAATGCGTCTATTGAAGCAGAAAACACGGTGATTTCCACAGGCGGGAGTGTGGTATATTGTGACGAGGCAATGCAGCATTTGAAATCAATTGGGAGAGTGGTATATTTAAAGCTTTCTCTGGAGGCTCTTTCAAAAAGGCTGGGTAATTTGAGGGGACGCGGTGTGGTTTTGAAAGAGGGGCAGACATTGAAGGATCTGTATGAAGAGAGGATTCCTCTTTATGAAAAGTATGCAGATATTGTGGTTGATGAGGAAGGAAAAGACCTGGAATCCTGTCTGCAGGCTGTTTTAGAGGCTTTAAAACGCTAATTTATTTAATTTTTATTTACAAATGTAAAATTTATGCTATAATGTTTTACTAGCTTTAAATAATTTAGCATTGCTTTGTTAAAAAAGCGTTTCTATTCGCGGAGTAAAAATAATAGAGGTGTGTTATGGAACAGTATGTTATCAAAGGAGGAAATCCGTTAAAAGGCGAAGTAGAAATTGCAGGAGCAAAAAATGCAGCACTTGCAATTCTGGCAGCAGCAATTATGACGGATGAGACCATCCTTATTGAGAATCTTCCTGACGTAAGAGATATTAATGTTTTACTTGAAGCAATTGCCGGAATCGGCGCAAAGGTGGAACGTATTGAAAAATCTGTTGTAAAGATCAATGGCTCTACAATCAGCGATATCAGTGTAGATTATGAATATATAAAGAAAATCCGTGCTTCCTATTATCTTCTGGGAGCCCTGCTTGGAAAATACAAACATGCAGAGGTACCGCTTCCCGGCGGATGCAATATCGGAAGCCGTCCCATAGACCAGCATCTGAAAGGCTTCCGTGCTCTGGGAGCCGAGGTTGATATTCTTCATGGAGCGATTGTGGCAAAAGCTGAAAATCTTCATGGAAGTCATATCTTCCTTGATGTTGTATCAGTTGGAGCAACCATCAACATTATGATGGCAGCGTCTCTTGCACCGGGACGTACCATTATTGAGAATGCAGCCAGAGAACCTCATGTGGTAGATGTGGCAAACTTCCTGAACAGTATGGGAGCAAATATTAAAGGTGCCGGAACAGACGTTATCAGAATCAGAGGCGTTGAGAAGCTTCATCGTACAGAGTATTCCATTATTCCGGATCAGATAGAAGCAGGAACCTTTATGTTTGCCGCTGCAGCAACAGGCGGTGACATTACCGTAAAAAATGTAATTCCAAAGCATCTGGAGGCAACTACAGCGAAGCTGGAGGAAATCGGATGTCTGGTGGAGGAGTTTGATGATGCGGTACGTGTGTGTGCAACAAAGCGTCTGCACCGTACCCATGTAAAAACACTTCCTTATCCGGGATATCCTACAGACATGCAGCCTCAGATAGCTGTAACACTGACCCTTGCAGAAGGAACCAGTATTGTTACCGAAAGTATATTTGAGAATCGTTTTAAATATGCGGACGAGCTTGCCAGAATGGGAGCCAGCATTAAGGTGGAAGGTAATTCTGCTATTATTGACGGCGTTAAGAAGCTCACAGGTGCAAGGGTAAGCGCACCGGATCTTCGGGCGGGAGCAGCTCTTGTGATCGCAGGTCTTGCTGCAGAGGGGATTACCATTGTAGATGATATTGTTTATATTCAGAGAGGTTATGAAAACTTTGAAGAAAAGCTGAGAAGCCTCGGTGCAGAAATTGAAAAAGTTTCCAGCGAAAAAGAAATTCAAAAATTCCGACTTCGTGTGGGATAATAAAAACGGAAATAAAATGGCCTTTTATTCAGAGTGGTGGAGATACAAAGGATCTGTGAAGCCACGGCAACCCCTGATTTATCAAGGAAGGTGCCAACCTGAGCGAGTAATCGAACAATAAGAGGATTGTTTAGTATATTTTGGACAGTCCGATTTTTGTCGGGCTGTTTTTTTTCATATAAAGAAATTCAGAAGAAGTAATGTGTGTTTGAAAGGAGAAAAAAATGGAGAAAATTTTATTTACCTCAGAGTCTGTAACAGAAGGCCATCCGGATAAAATGTGCGATGCCATTTCGGATGCAATTCTTGATGCATTAATGGAACAGGATCCTATGAGCCGTGTTGCCTGTGAAACAGCAACTACAACAGGTCTTGTGCTGGTTATGGGAGAAATCACAACAAAAGCTTATGTGGATATTCAGAAAATTGTAAGGGATACTGTCAGAGAAATTGGATATACACGGGGAAAATACGGTTTTGATGCAGATACCTGCGGTGTGATCACAGCAATTGATGAACAGTCTGCAGATATTGCAATGGGTGTTGATAAGGCTCTGGAAGCAAAAGAAAATCAGATGGATGACAGTGAACTGGAGGCAATCGGAGCAGGTGACCAGGGAATTCAGTTTGGTTATGCATCCAATGAAACAGAAGAATATATGCCTTATGCAATCAACATGGCACATAAACTGGCTCGCCAGCTTACAAAGGTTCGTAAGGACGGTACATTAAATTATTTAAGACCTGACGGAAAAACTCAGGTTACAGTAGAATACAGTGAAGATGGCAAACCGATTCGTATTGATGCGGTTGTATGCTCAACACAGCATGATCCGGATGTAACACAGGAACAGATTCATAAAGACATCAGGAAATATGTTATTGATGCCATTATTCCGGCAGATATGGTGGATGAGGATACAAAATATTTTATCAATCCCACCGGACGCTTTGTAATCGGCGGACCACATGGAGACAGTGGTCTTACAGGCCGTAAGATTATTGTAGATACCTACGGCGGAACAGGCCGTCATGGCGGCGGTGCTTTTTCCGGCAAAGACTGTACTAAGGTTGACCGTTCAGCAGCTTATGCGGCACGTTATGTTGCAAAAAACATAGTTGCAGCAGGACTGGCAGATAAATGTGAAATTCAGCTTTCCTATGCTATCGGTGTGGCAAGACCAACATCCATCAATGTGGAAACCTTTGGTACAGGAAAACTTCCGGAAACAAAGCTGGTTGAGATAATACGTGAAAACTTTGATCTTCGTCCGGCAGGAATTATCAAGATGCTTGATCTCCGCCGTCCGATTTACAAACAGACAGCAGCTTACGGACATTTTGGCCGTACAGATGTGGACCTTCCATGGGAGCATCTGGACAAGGTTGATGATCTGAAAAAGTATCTGGTGTAAATAAAAAATGATAAACGCGGGCTTTTGCATGCGATTTTGCAAAAGCCTGCGTTATTTTTTATAGAAAATTTAGAGATAGGAATAATGATTTATGTTAAAATGTCTGTATAAATTATTACAAAAACAAAAAATACGTGAGGTCATTTATGAAACTGAAAACAAGGATAATTTCCGGATTTATTATGGTCATTCTTGTTCCGATGCTGCTGCTGGCCGCTACACTGATAGGAGTACATCAGTCACAGTCACGACATTTAAATTTATCAGAGCAGTCAGATGTGGTTTATGATATTGCCATTACGGAATCAGGAAACGGCGAAACACAGGTCAGGCTGATGGCAAAGGATCTGTTTTTTACCGCATTTGTAATTCTTATTTTTACGGCTCTCTCAGTGGGTCTGTGGATATACAGGAGTATTGCGGCACCGTTGGTGAAGCTTAAGAAGGCAACGCAGAATATAAAAGAGGGAAATCTTGATTTTGTTCTGGAAGTGGAAGGAAACGATGAATTTTCGGAGCTTTGCCGGGACTTTGAAGAAATGCGTATCCGTCTGAAAGAGTCCACAGAAGAGAAAATACTTCTTGATAAAGAGAATAAGGAACTGATCAGCAATATTTCTCACGATCTGAAAACTCCCATCACAGCAGTTAAAGGGTATGTGGAAGGTATTATGGACGGAGTTGCGGATACTCCGGAAAAGATGGATCGTTATGTTCGCACTATTTATAACAAAACCAACGAAATGGATCATCTGATCAATGAGCTGACTTTTTATTCAAAAATTGATACGAACAGAATTCCATATACATTCAGTAAACTGAATGTGGAGGATTATTTTTTCGATTGTGCGGAAGAAATCGGACTGGAGCTGGAAACAAGAGGAATTGAGCTTGTATATGCCAATTATGTGGAAAGCGGCACCCTTGTTATCGCAGACGGAGAACAGATTCGAAGAGTTATCCACAATATTATCAGCAATGCCATTAAATATATGGATAAAAAGAAAGGAATCATTCAGCTGCGTGTAAAAGATGTGGGAGATTTTATACAGGTGGAAATAGAGGATAATGGAAAAGGAATCGGGGCAAAGGATCTGGCATACATATTTGACAGATTTTACCGTACAGACGTTTCCAGAAATTCTTCCAAAGGAGGAAGCGGGATCGGTCTTTCCATTGTGAAAAAAATTCTTGAAGATCATGGCGGAAAGGTATGGGCTACCAGCCGTCTTGGAATCGGAACGATAATGTACTTTGTACTCAGAAAATATCAGGAGGTACCAATGCAATGAGCAGAATATTGATTATTGAAGACGAAGAAGCAATTGCGGATCTGGAGAAAGATTATCTGGAGCTGTCAGGCTTTGAAGTAGAAATAGCTAACAGAGGAGATATGGGCCTTTTAAAAGCACTGAAAGAAGATTACGATCTTATTATTCTTGATCTTATGCTTCCGGAAGTGGATGGATTTGATATCTGCCGTCAGGTACGTGAAGAAAAGAATACACCGATCATTATGGTTTCGGCAAAGAAGGATGATATTGATAAAATCAGAGGGCTTGGGTTAGGCGCAGATGATTATATGACAAAGCCCTTCAGTCCCAGTGAGCTTGTGGCGAGAGTAAAGGCACATATGGAAAGATATAACAGACTTATCGGATCCAGTGTTCAGAAAAATGATATTATAGAAATCCGTGGAATTAAGATTGATAAAACAGCCCGCAGAGTATGGGTAAATTCTGAAGAAAAAAGTTTCACAACAAAAGAATTTGATCTGCTCACATTCCTTGCGGAGAATCCCAACAGAGTATTCAAAAAAGAGGAACTTTTCCGTGAAATATGGGATATGGAATCTGTGGGAGATATAGCTACAGTAACGGTCCACATCAAAAAAATCAGAGAAAAAATCGAATTTAATACAGCGAAGCCGCAGTATATCGAAACGATATGGGGAGTGGGATATCGTTTCAAGGTTTAAAAAGGATATGGTAAAAAATGGAAAGACTTTACAAAGAACTAAGAAATTACAGTCAGACGGATTATTATCCATTCCATATGCCCGGACATAAAAGAAATATTTCCTCTGTGGATGATAAATTCCCTTTTGAAATGGATATTACGGAGATAAACGGCTTTGATAATCTTCATCACGCAGAAGGAATCATAAAAAGAGCACAGAAGAATATGGCTCAGCTATATGGTGTACAGGAGACCTTTTTTAGTATAAACGGAAGTACGGCAGCCCTTCAGGCAGCCATATCTGCCTCTGTAAAAAGAGGGGGACAGATTTTGATGGCCAGGAACTGTCATAAGGCAGTTTATAATACTTTATACCTCAGAAATCTGCAGCCAACATATGTTTATCCACACAGAGAAGAAAAACTGGGGATAAACGGAGGTATATCAGCAGCCCGTGTGGAAAGATATCTGGAAGAGAACCCGGAAATTCAGGCAGTGCTGATAACCTCTCCTACTTATGATGGAATTGTCTCAGATATAAGAAGAATTGCGGATGCAGCTCATGCAAATGGAATTCCTCTGATCGTGGATGAAGCCCATGGAGCTCATTTTCATTTTTCGGGTTATTTTCCCGCATCTGCAGCAGAGCTGGGAGCAGATCTGGTGATTCAGAGCCTTCATAAGACTCTTCCGTCCATGACGCAGACAGCAGTTTTGCACAGATGTACAGATCGTGTCGACCGGGATCTGATATGTCGTTTTATGGGAATTTATCAGACCAGCAGTCCCTCTTATGTATTTATGGCCAGTATGGATGCCTGTGCAGATAAACTGGCCCGGGACGGAGAAAAAATGTTCCGGGAGTACACAAAAAATCTGCAGGAAGCAAGGGAACGTCTGAAAAAATGCACACATATCCGTTTAATTACACCCCAAAAGGGTAAAGATTTAAGAATATATGATTATGATCGTTCCAAGCTTATTTTTTCCACAGAAAACAGTTCTCTGAACGGAAAACAGCTTCATGAGATTCTGAACAGAGAATTTCATCTGGAACTGGAGATGAGTGCAGAGAATTATGCTCTGGCACTGACTTCTGTGGGAGATACAAAAGAAGGTTTTTTAAGACTTTGTGAAGCAATTGAAACAATTGACAATAGAGAATCGTTAAAGAATACAGGGAGAAGACTCTGCAGCAGTGGAGAAAATCAGTGTCCCATTGGTGAGATGAAGCAGTTTATGAGTATTTCAGATGCAATGGATGCCGATTTTATCAGTTGTATTCTGGAAGAAAGCGTTGGAAAAATATCTGCAGAGTTCGCTTATTTATATCCTCCGGGGATTCCTATTCTTGTTCCGGGTGAACAGATTACTGGACTTTTTGTAAGAAATGTGAGAAGATACATGGAACAGGGTCTTGAACTTCAGGGCCTTAGAGATAGTTCAAACGAAACAATATGCGTAGTAAAGGAGTAGGGAACTACACGGTTCTTGTATAATATGGGGAAAATTTTTTACATTATAGGAAAAAGTGCCTCAGGGAAAGACAGCATTTATTCCTGTCTGGCGGCAGATAAAAGACTGAATCTGAAGAAGCTTGTTTTGTATACAACCCGGCCGGCCAGAGCAGATGAGGAAGAAGGCAGGCAGTATTATTTTACAGATGACGAAAAGCTAAAGGAATTCCGAAGAAATGGATGTCTGGTAGAAGCACGATCCTATCAGACATTGCATGGTATATGGACATATTTTACGGCAGATGACGGACAGGTGAATCTGGAGGAATATGATTATCTGGGAATAGGAACTCTGGAATCTTATGTGAAGATGAAAAATTATTATGGAGAAGATGCTGTCTGTCCGATTTATATTCAGGTGGAAGACGGAATACGCCTTGAACGGGCACTGAAAAGGGAACAGCATCAGGAGAATCCGAAGTATGCGGAAATGTGCCGGAGATTTATTTCTGATCAGGCAGATTTCTCGGAAGAAAATATCCTGAAAGCCGGTATCTGGAAGAGGTTTGATAATACAGATCTGGAACAGTGTGTGGAAGACATTGTAAACTATATAATAACCATGCAGGGATGAAAAACAGTTTTTAATTGTAAATTGTTGTATGCTATAATATAATGATATTCGACAAGACAGCAAGGGGGATGCATATGGCAGGATTTCGAAGTATAATAGGGCATGAAGATGTGGTTGCCCATCTGAAAAAAGCAATCGAAACGGGAAAGGTTTCCCATTCATATATATTTACAGGTGGTCCGGGTTCCGGTAAAAAGCTGATAGCAGGAACCTTTGCCATGGCACTTCAGTGTGAAACGGAGGGTGTGGAGCCATGTGAGGAATGTGACTCCTGTAAGAAGGCTTTAGGCAAAAATCATCCGGATATTATTTATGTAAATCATGAGAAACCGGCTGTTGTCAGTATTGATGAGATCAGGGATCAGCTGATCCATGATGTTTCCATCAAACCTTACTGCAGTCAGTATAAGATTTATATTGTTCCGGATGCGGATAAAATGACGCCGCAGGCGCAGAATGCCTTGCTGAAAACCATAGAAGAGCCTCCGGCATATGCGGTAATTATGCTTCTTACCAGCAATATTGACGGACTTTTACCCACAATTCAGTCCCGTTGTGTACGTCTTGATCTGAAGGTGGTAAAAGACAGTCTTGTAAAAGAATATCTTATGGAACATCTTCATGTGCCGGATTATCAGGCAGAAATAGATACATCTTATGCACAGGGAAGCATTGGCAGAGCAGAGAAAGCCGCAACTTCCCAGGAATTTGCGGATATGACGCAGAATGCTCTTAAAATCCTTAAATATGCCAATACGATGGAGGTCTATGAATTATCGGATGCCATCAAGGGACTTTCCGCAGAAAAGCAGAATATCACAGATTATCTGGATTTCTTCCAGTTCTGGTTCAGAGATGTTCTGATGTTTAAGGCAACCAGAGAGATTGATAATCTGGTATTTAAACAGGAAATTAATTTTATCAGAGAACAGGCAAGCCAGCGGTCATATGAAAATATAGAAAAAATTCTCGAGGCGGTAGAGAGAACGAGAGTCCGGCTTCGGGCAAATGTAAATATTGATCTGGCTCTGGAGCTTTTGTTCCTGACGATCAGGGAGAAATAGAATGACAAAGGTAGTAGGAGTAAGATTCCGAAATGTAGGAAAAATATATTATTTTAGTCCAAAAGGATATAAAGTAAATATTGGAGACCACGTAATTGTGGAGACTGCAAGGGGGATTGAATACGGTAAAGTGGTATTGGACCCCAGAAATATTAAGGAAGAGGAAGTAGTTCATCCTCTGAAAGAGGTTCTTCGTGTTGCAACAAAAGAAGACGTAGAACAGGAACAGATGAATCGTGTAAAGGAAAAAGAAGCATTTAAAATCTGTCAGAAAAAAATCCGGGAACACGGACTGGAAATGAAACTGATCGATGCAGAATACACTTTTGATAATAATAAGGTGTTGTTTTATTTTACAGCAGACGGAAGAATTGATTTCCGCCAGCTTGTAAAGGATCTGGCAGCTATTTTTAAAACCAGGATAGAACTTCGCCAGATTGGCGTCAGGGATGAGACAAAAATCCTTGGAGGAATAGGAATCTGCGGAAGATGTCTCTGCTGTCACACATATCTGTCAGAATTTGCACCGGTTTCCATTAAAATGGCGAAAGAGCAGAATCTTTCACTGAATCAGACTAAGATTTCAGGTGTCTGCGGAAGATTGATGTGCTGCCTGAAAAATGAGCAGGAGACATATGAAGAACTGAATAAGAAACTTCCGGGAATAGGAGATACTGTTACCACACAGGAAGGAATTCAGGGAACGGTTCACAGTGTAAATGTTCTTCGTCAGCTTGTAAAGGTGATCGTGGAAGTAAACGATGAAAAGGAAATTCAGGAATACCCTGTAAGTGAACTGAAGTTCCGTCCAAGAAAGAAAAAGGTAAAAATTTCCGAACAGGAATTAAAAGAACTGGAAGGACTTGAAGATAAAAAGGGAGATTCCAAATTAAATGGATAAATCACTGATCAGAGAACATGAGCGGGTGGATGATCTGCAAAATGGATTTTTTGTGATTCAGGATCCGCAGAAATTCTGCTTTGGAATGGATGCGGTTTTGCTGTCCGGTTTTGCTAAAGTAAAAAAAGGTGAGCAGGTTCTGGATATGGGAACCGGAACAGGGATTATTCCCATTCTCTTAAAGGCGAAAACCCAGGGAGAACATTTTACCGGTCTGGAGATTCAACAGGAATGTGCGGAAATGGCACAGAGGAGTGTGAGATATAATCATCTGGAACAGCATGTTCAGATTATTCAGGGAGATATTAAGGAGGCTGCTGATATTTTTGGGGCAGCTTCTTTTCATGTGGTTACCTGTAATCCTCCATATATGATAGGTCAGCACGGTCTTACCAATCCTCATATGCCAAAAGCTATTGCGCGTCATGAAATCCTGTGTACGCTGGAAGATGTGATTTCTCAGGCTGCCAGAGTTCTGAAAGACAGAGGAAGATTTTATATGGTACACCGTCCTTTCAGACTGACTGAAATCATGATTACTCTTACAAAATATAAGCTTGAGCCAAAAAGGATGCAGCTTGTATATCCGTACATAGACAGAGAGCCAAATATGGTTCTGATTGAAGCATTAAAGGGCGGAAATTCCAGAATTACAGTGGAACGTCCGCTGATCGTATATGAGAAGCCGGGAATTTACACAAAATCAGTTCTGGAAATGTATGACATGATATAGGGGAGAATATATGAGCGGAAAGTTATTTTTATGTGCCACACCTATAGGAAACCTTGAGGATATTACTTTTCGGGTTCTGCGTACACTCAAAGAAGTGGACCTTATTGCGGCTGAGGATACCCGAAACAGTATTAAGCTTTTGAATCATTTTGATATCAAAACACCTATGACAAGCTATCATGAATATAACAAAATAGAAAAGGCATATACCCTCATTGAAAAAATGCGGCAGGGAATGAATATTGCTCTGATCACAGATGCGGGTACGCCGGGAATTTCTGATCCGGGGGAGGAACTGGCAGCTATGTGTTATGAAGCCGGGATTGAGGTGACTTCCCTTCCGGGACCGGCAGCATGTATTACGGCGCTGACTTTGTCAGGGCTTTCTACCAGAAGATTTGCTTTTGAGGCTTTTTTGCCCGCAGATAAAAAAGAAAGGCGAAGGATTCTTGAAGAGCTGACAGATGAAACAAGGACTATAATTCTTTATGAAGCTCCTCACCGTCTTGTGAAAACGCTGGAAGAGCTGAGAGAAGCTCTGGGAAACCGTCAGATGACTTTATGCCGGGAGCTTACCAAAAAACATGAGACTGCTTTTCGAACCACAATTGATGATCTGCTCCTTTATTATCAGCAGGAAAAGCCATTGGGAGAATGTGTTCTGGTGATTGAAGGAAAAAGTCATAAAGAACTGGAAAAGGAACAGCAGGCATCCTGGGAGGAGATTTCCATAGAAGAGCATATGTCTCTTTATGAGGAAAAAGGAAATTCCCGCAAAGAAGCCATGAAGCTTGTGGCAAAGGACAGAGGAATTTCCAAAAGAGAGGTATACCAGTATCTGCTGGGCAATAAATAAAAAAGGCTGTTGTAATCAACAGCCCTTTTTTATATGGATCAGCAGATTTTTACAACAGCCTTTACGATGTCTGCTTTGTTCTGAACACTCTTATCCATTGCATTCTGAATATCATCCAGTTCAAAGATGTCTGTAACGATACCTTTCAGATTGATTTTTCCTTCTGCAACAGCTTTGATTGCAAGAGGATAAATATGACGATAACGGAATACAGATTTAATGGTAAGCTCTTTGTCGCAAATCATGCTGGTAGGAAGATTCATATTTCCGGATGCACTGTATCCAACCTGTACAAGTGTTCCGTCTTTTTTCAGCATTTCGATGCCCTGTCTTGCACAGATTTCTGTACCGGAAGTTTCGATAATAAGGTCAACCCCTTTTCCTTCGGTAATGTCCATAATTGCCTGTACAGCATTTACTTCTCTGCCGTTTACAACACCGGTAGCACCAAGCTCCATAGCTTTATCGAGACGTTTCTGCATAATATCTACTACATAAACATCTGTAACACCAAGTGCTTTCAGAGCCATCATGGAAACCAGGCCGATACATCCGGATCCGGTTACAACTGCAGTCTGTCCCATGTGAGCACCGCCCTGTTTTGCAGCATGGAAACCAACTGCCAGAGGCTCGATCAGAGCACCTTCCAGAGTGCTTACATTTTCAGGAAGCTTGAAGCACAGATCAGCTTCATGAGCGACATATTCCTGGAATACACCATCTACAGGAGGAGTTGCAAAGAAAATAACGTCCGGGCACAGATTATAGCGTCCTGTGCGGCAGAATTCGCAGTGACCGCAGGTTTTACCTGGTTCAAGAGCAACTTTGTCGCCAACCTTGAGATGTTTTACATCTTTACCAACTTCTACAACAATACCACCCGGTTCATGTCCAAGAACAAATGGCGGTTCTACTACATAATCACCGATTGCGCCCTGCTCATAATAGTGGAGATCGGAGCCACAGATACCTACATATTCAAGTTTAACCAGTACTTCGTTGTCCTTTGGAGTTGGGATTGGACGCTCTGTGAGGCCCATTTTGCCAATACCGTTCATTACAGCTACTTTCATTTTTTCTGCCATTGAAAAATACCTCCTGTTTTTTCATTATTAAATAAAAATATTTAAGATTTGCAACAGTGCACACAATTAAAAAAAGTTTCAAAGATACTTTTTAAAATATGCTTAAAAAGTACTTGTACAAATTATATTATTATGGTATAAAAATGTCAATGGGAAAAATAAAAAAATTGTTTTATTGAACGGAGGGAGGAAATTGCTGAAGAAAGCAACGAATATAGAACTGAAAAGAATAAACAGGAATAATATCTATAAAACTCTGATTGATAAAAAAGTTTTATCCAAACAGGAGATTTCCTATCACTTAAGGATCAGTGTTCCAACAGTCACCCAGAATGTGAATGAATTGATGGAACTGGGGCTGGTTGAAGAAACCGGTGAATTTGCCTCCACAGGAGGAAGAAAGCCGAAAATGATCAGCAGCATTCCGAAAGCACGTGTTGCCCTGGGACTTGATATTACAAAAAATCATGTAAATCTTCTGGCAGTAGATCTTGAGACAAATGTACTGGATTCTGTCCGGAAAAGAATTCCTTTTGAGGCAAAGAAAGAATATTATCAGCTTCTTGGAAATATGATAGATACAATGATAGAAAAACTGGAAATTTCTTCAGAGTGTATTCTTGGAGTGGGTGTTTCTGTTCCGGCAATAGTTGGAGGAGATGATAATTTTGAAATACAGTCGTCGCTGATCAATGCAATTTCCTATTTGTGCAATGATCTGTCTGCTTATATGCATTATCCTTATCATTTTATCAACGATGCTAATGCGGGAGGGTTTGCGGAACTGTATCTGAAAAAAATTAAAAGAACTACATTGTATCTTTCTTTAAGCAATTCTGTGGGAGGAGCTGTTATTACAGAAGGAAAAATAACTGCAGGATATCATAACAGATGCGGGGAATTCGGACATATGACGCTGGTACCGGGTGGAAGAAAATGTTATTGCGGACAAAATGGATGTGTTGATACTTATTGCTCAGCCCTTGTTCTGGCAAATGAAACAGGTGGGAATTTGAGACGTTTCTTTTTTGAATTAAAAAAAGAAAATAAAAAAATAAAATCCGTATGGGATGAATATCTGGACTATCTGGCAGTGGTTGTAAATAATCTGAATGTCTGTTATGATTGTGACATAATTCTCGGAGGATATGTTGGTGAATATATGGAGCCATATATGGAAGATATCAGAGAACGGGTAAAAAAAAGATGTATGTTCCAGACGGATGCTTCTTATCTGCATTCCAGTAAGCTGAAAGCAGAAGCAGCGGCTCTTGGTGCGGCACTTTTTTACATTTCAGATTTTATAAATAAAGTTTAAAACATACAAAAACGCTTTTTAAAAGCAGGAAAGGAGATTAAAAATGAATAAACTGGGAATGTTTGTAAATTTCTGGGAAAAAAACTGGGACTGTGATCATGCAAAGTATATCCGCAAAGTTGGAAAACTGGGATTTGATGTGCTGGAATTTCAGGCGCAGGCATTACTGGAAATGAGCAGGGAACGTATGGATGAACTGAAAAAAATTGCAGAGGAATCTAATGTGGAACTGACTTACAGTCTGGGTCTTGATCCACGTTTTGATGTTTCCAGTGCAGATCCATCCGTTCGTGAAGGCGGTGTGGAATATCTGAAAAACATCGTTGAGAGAGTGGGATATATGGATGGAAAAATTATTTCCGGTGTAAGCTATGCGGGATGGGGATGTCTTCCGAAAGAAGATCTTTCCGGAAACAAACAGCCCATTGTGGAGCGCTCTCTTGATTCCATGAGAAAAATCGTAAAAACAGCAAAAGATTACGGTGTTACATATTGTGTGGAAGTAGTAAACCGTTATGAAGGCTGTATTTTGAATACGGCAGCAGAAGCAGTAGATTATGTTAACCGGGTAGAAGCGGATAATATCGGTGTTCTCCTTGATACTTATCATATGAATATTGAGGAAAACAGCTTTCGCGATGCCATTCTTCTCACTGGTGACAAGCTTCTGGGACTTCATACAGGAGATAACAACAGACGCTGTCCTGGCCGCGGACATATTGATTTTGATGAAATATTCAGTGCTCTTGCGGAAATTAATTTTAAAGGACGGATCGTATCTGAACTGTTTGTTGCAAAAGGCGGCGAAGTGGGACGTGATATCTGTGTATGGAGAGATCTTGAAAAAGATCTTTCAGAGGCAGCACTGGATGCAGAAGCAGCACATCTTCTTGAATTTGAGCGTAATCTTCTTAAGAAATATAATATGGTATAAATGTATTTATAATTAAAAAAGATTCTCTTTCCATAAAATTCAGACAAATTTATGGAAAGAGATTTTTTTTTGTGCTATAATAAATTTGATTTAGTATGTCCAAAAACAGTTATGTTTCTGAATTTATAAATATAAGCAGCGAAATGTAGGAGAAGAGCAGGAGGAAAAACATGGGCGGAGAGAATACCATATACGGAGCAGACCAGATCCAGATACTGGAAGGGCTGGAGGCTGTTCGTAAAAGACCAGGTATGTATATCGGAAGCACATCCAGCCGCGGACTCCATCATCTGGTATATGAAATTGTAGATAACTCGGTTGATGAGGCACTGGCAGGATATTGCGACGAAATTCAAGTGAGCATTAATCCTGATAATTCCATAACCGTTATCGATAATGGACGCGGCATTCCTGTTGGAATCAATCATAAAGCAGGAATTCCGGCTGTAGAGGTTGTGTTTACCGTTTTACATGCCGGAGGAAAATTTGGCGGCGGAGGCTATAAGGTTTCCGGCGGACTTCACGGAGTGGGTGCATCAGTTGTGAATGCGCTTTCTGAATGGCTGGAAGTTGTGATATTCAGTGATGGAAAAGAATATAAGCAGCGTTACGAAAGAGGAAAGACCATTTACTCTCTGAAGGTTGTTGGAGAATGTGATGCAGATAAAACAGGAACAATGGTCACATTTCTGCCGGATAAAGAAATATTTGAAGATACAGTATATGATTATGATATTCTGAAACAGCGTCTCAGAGAGATGGCTTTTTTGACTAAGGGATTAAAAATTGTTCTGAAAGATACCAGAGAAGGGATGGAAAGAGAAAAAGTATTCCATTACGAAGGCGGTATCCGTGAATTTGTAACATATCTGAATAAGAGCAAAGAAGCTCTTTATCCGGATATTATTTATTGTGAGGGTGAAAAAGATGGTGTGGCAGTGGAAGTTGCCATGCAGCATAACGATTCTTATACAGAAAACAGCTATGGATTTGTAAATAATATTAATACTCCGGAAGGCGGAACCCATATTATGGGATTCCGTAATGCAATTACCAAAACTTTCAATGATTATGCAAGAAAAAATAAGCTTCTGAAAGACAGTGAGCCTAATCTCAGCGGAGATGATATCCGGGAGGGACTGACTGCCATTGTCAGCGTAAAAATAGAAGAACCACAGTTTGAAGGACAGACAAAACAGAAACTGGGCAACAGTGAGGCAAGGGGTGCAGTAGACAGTGTGGTAAGCAGACAGCTGGATATTTTCCTGGAGGAAAATCCGTCTGTTGCAAAAGCAATCGTTGAGAAATCAGTGCTTGCGCAGAGAGCACGTGAAGCGGCAAGAAAAGCCAGAGACCTTACAAGAAGAAAATCGGCTCTGGATGGAATGTCACTTCCGGGTAAGCTTGCTGACTGTTCGGATAAGGATCCGAAAAACTGTGAGATTTATATTGTAGAGGGTGATTCTGCGGGCGGTTCTGCAAAGACGGCAAGAAACCGTGCTACACAGGCAATTCTTCCCCTCAGAGGAAAAATATTAAATGTTGAGAAGGCACGCCTTGACAAGATATACGGCAACAAAGAGATTAAAGCAATGATCACGGCTTTCGGAACGGGAATCCATGAGGATTTTGATATTACCAAGCTGCGTTACCATAAAATTATCATTATGACAGATGCAGATGTTGATGGTGCTCATATTGCAACACTTCTGCTGACTTTTCTGTACAGGTTTATGCCGGATCTGATAAAAGAAGGGTATGTTTATCTGGCACAGCCGCCATTATATAAAGTCGAAAAAAATAAAAAAGTATGGTATGCATACAGCGATGACGAATTAAACGGAATTCTCACAGAAATCGGACGCGATGGAAATAATAAGATACAGCGTTATAAAGGACTTGGTGAAATGGATGCAGAACAGCTCTGGGATACTACAATGGATCCGGAAAAGAGAGTTCTTCTTCGTGTTACCATGGATGAGTCTGCTACGTCAGAAATCGATCTGACATTTACCACATTAATGGGGGATAAGGTGGAACCGAGACGGGAATTCATAGAAGAAAACGCAAGATTTGTGGAAAATCTTGATATTTAAATAATGGGGGAAAATAATGGAAGATAATATTTTTGACAAAGTCCATGAGGTGGATTTGCAGAAAACCATGGAAAAATCATATATTGATTATGCCATGAGCGTTATTGCCTCTCGTGCACTGCCGGATGTCAGAGATGGTTTGAAGCCGGTACAGAGGCGAGTTCTTTATTCCATGATAGAATTGAATAACGGTCCGGATAAGCCGCATCGTAAATGTGCCCGTATCGTTGGTGATACCATGGGTAAATATCATCCCCATGGTGACAGTTCTATTTATGGTGCTCTTGTAAATATGGCTCAGGAATGGTCTACCAGATATCCGCTTGTTGACGGACACGGCAACTTTGGTTCCGTGGATGGAGACGGTGCAGCGGCAATGCGATATACAGAAGCACGTCTCAGCAAGATATCCATGGAAATGCTGGCTGATATTAATAAAGATACCGTGGATTTTCAGCCAAACTTTGATGAAACAGAACGGGAACCGGTTGTTCTTCCTTCCCGTTATCCCAATCTTCTGGCAAACGGAACTTCCGGGATTGCTGTTGGTATGGCTACAAATATACCTCCGCATAATCTCAGAGAGATCATCGGAGCTGTTGTAAAGATTATTGACAATATTATTGAGAAACAGCGGGAAACAACAATTGAAGAAATTCTGGAAATTGTAAAAGGTCCTGATTTTCCTACCGGAGCTACAATTCTTGGAACGAGAGGAATCGAAGAGGCCTATCGTACAGGAAGGGGAAAAATCCGTGTACGTGCTGTTACAAATATTGAAACACTGCCTAACGGAAAATCCCGGATTATTGTAACAGAATTGCCATATCTGGTTAATAAGGCACGTCTGATAGAAAAAATAGCTGAGCTGGTCCGTGATAAAAAGATAGACGGAATCACAGATCTGAACGACCATTCCAGTCGGGAGGGAATGCGTATTTGTATTGACCTCCGAAAGGATGCCAATGCAAATGTGATTTTAAATCAGCTGTATAAACATACACAGCTTCAGGATACTTTTGGCGTGATTATGCTTTCACTGGTACCAAGAAACGGCAAACTGGAGCCAAAGGTCCTGAATCTTCAGGAAATGCTGGGATATTATCTGGCACATCAGGAGGATGTTGTTACCAGAAGGACAAAATATGATCTGAATAAAGCGCAGGAGCGTGCACATATTTTGGAGGGCCTTTTGAAAGCCCTGGATAATATAGATGAAGTAATCCGTATTATCCGTGGTTCACGAAATGTTCAGCAGGCCAAGCAGGAATTAATGGATCGATTTGAACTGACCGATGTTCAGGCACAGGCTATTGTAGATATGCGTCTGCGTGCTCTGACAGGTTTGGAAAGAGAGAAGCTGGAGGCGGAATATGCAGAATTAATGGAAAAAATCCGCAGATTCCAGGCGATTCTCGGTGACAGGAACCTCCTTCTGCGTGTTATTCGCGAAGAAATTCTGGCAATTTCCGAAAAATATGGTGATGATAGAAAGACGGCCATTGGATATGATGTGTATGATCTTTCTGCAGAGGATCTGATTCCAAAAGAAAATACAGTTATTGCCATGACAAAACGTGGTTATATCAAGCGAATGACCGTGGATAATTTCCGCAGCCAGAGCCGCGGCGGAAAGGGAATCAAAGGAATGCAGACCATAGAGGATGACTATATTGAAGAGCTTTTGATGACGACAACTCATCATTTCCTGATGTTCTTTACGAATACAGGTCGTGTGTACAGACTGAAGGTATATGAGATACCGGAAGCCGGACGAACTGCCAGAGGAACCGCTATTATCAATCTTCTTCAGCTTATGCCGGGGGAACGTATTACGGCGGTGATCCCGATCAGTAAATTTGAATCAGATCATTATCTGATGATGGCAACCAAAAAAGGACTGGTAAAAAAGACTCCGATTAAGGAATACGAAAATGTTCGTAAAACCGGTCTGGCGGCAATTATTCTTCGGGATGATGACGAACTGATAGAAGTTAAAGCAACCAATAATAAAAAAGATATTATTCTGGTTACAAAAGAAGGACAGTGCATTCGTTTTAAAGAAACGGATGTGCGTGTAACAGGAAGAAATTCCATGGGAGTGCGAGGAATGAATCTGGGAGATACGGATGAAGTTGTTGCAATGCAGCTGAATTCTCAGGGACATTATCTTCTGGTTGTATCTGAAAAAGGAATGGGTAAGAGAACATCTATCAGTGAATTTACATGTCAGAACCGTGGAGGAAAAGGTGTTAAATGTTATAAGATTACAGAAAAGACAGGAAATGTTGTGGGGGCGAAGGCTGTAAACGAAGAAAATGAAATTATGATGATTACCACAGCCGGAATTATCATTCGTTTACAGTGTGCGGACATTTCCATTCTTGGACGGATTACATCCGGCGTGAAGCTGATTAATCTTTCAGAAGGCGTTACTGTGGCAAGCGTTGCAAAAGTGCGCGATAAGGATGATGAGAAGAAGCCTGTAAATTCAGAAGAAGAAAAAGTAATCCCGGAATTTAACGGAAACATGCTTGAAGATACTGAAGGGGAAATTAAATAGTCATGGCAGTAAAAGGAACGGAAAAAAGAAAAGTTAATGCCCGCAGAAAAAAGAAGGGGCAGGCAAAAATTCCCTCTTTAAAGAGCATAGGAAATTATATGAACTTTATTATCGGCGGTGTCGTGGTAATTCTTATTATTTTACTGATCAGTATTATAGTAAAAAGCTGCGGCGGTGTTAAAAATAATTCTCCTCAGAAAGTGGTGGAGTCTCTGGTAAAGTACAGTGTAGAGGGAAAAGAGAAGGCCGTAAAGAAATGTTATGGCGCAGATAAGGATATTTCAGCAGATCTGCAGGCAGAAATAACTGCGTCTATCAAGTACTATAAAGCACATAATCCCAAAAAGGTGGCCATTACCGGATGTGATGTTCTCGCAGAGTATGATAAATATACTTACGTGTATATTATTTATAATCTGGTGCTGGAAAATGATCAGTCTTATCCGTGTATAGGAACTTATATGGTAGGAAAGAAAGAAAAAGATTATTATGTAATGTCTTCTTCAGAGATTACAGCAGAAATGAACCAGCAGGCAGCCGATGATTATGCAAAGTTTATGACTACGGACGCATATAAAAATTATGCAAAGGATTATGATACTTTTATAAAGAAAAATCCGGGTTATGAAGAAAAGATAGCCGGAAAAATCGGCTGAAAAAAGGCTGCTTTACATGCAGCCTTTTTACTGACAGAGGAAGGTTTCCGGAAAAGGACGGTTATGGAGGAAAAATATGAAACGGATTATTTTAATGGTATTTAGAAATCTGATTTATGTTCCGTACGGCTGGATAAAATTATGCTGGTATGCTGCTCATGCTGATAAGTATACGGAAGAACAAAGATATGCAGTGCTGAAAATGATTGACAGAAGAGCAATAAATGGTGGAAATATCTGTATCGATGCTTATGGAGAGGAAAATATTCCAAAGGAAAACGGATTTATGTTTTTCCCGAACCATCAGGGACTTTTTGATGTGTTGGCTATATTGAATGCATGTCCGGTTCCTTTTTCAGTAGTGGCAAAAAAAGAAGTAGCGAATGTACCTTTTTTGAAACAGGTTTTTGCGTGCATGAAAGCGTTTATTATCGATCGTGAAGATATTAAGCAGTCCATGCAGGTAATCATTAATGTTGCAAAGGAAGTCAGATCCGGGAGAAATTATCTTATTTTTGCAGAAGGAACCCGGAGCAAAAATGGAAATCATCCTCAGGAATTTAAAGGGGGAAGCTTTAAGGCAGCAACAAAAACAAAATGTCCTATTGTACCGGTTGCTCTGATCGATTCATATAAAGCCTTTGATACGGGATCAATCGACAAACTGACAGTTCAGGTGCATTTTCTCAAGCCTTTGTATTATGAGGAATATAAGGATATGAAGACTACGGAAATAGCGGCTGAAGTAAAACGGAGAATTGAAGAAACTATTCAGGCAAATTCAGAATTATGAATGACTCTGGGATGTAAATCCCAGAGTCGCTTTGTTTGCAGTCGGATTCCTGTTGCGTGATTATGTGAGAGTAATCTGTTTTAAAAATATTATAATTAAAAATATTATAATTAAAAATATTATAAAATTTCTTTGAAAAACCAGTGTCAAGCATTTTTGAAAATGTCCCAAAATAATTGAAACATTAGCCCCGGCATTTGCTGGGGCTTTCGTGTATCCAAAGTGGTAGTCCTTTCTTGGGGATGCCCTTCGAGAAGGGCACCCCGCCACTCAGGCATCCCCGCCTAAGCTTTATTTCTGGGCGCTGCCCAGACCTGTCCTCGCCAGAAGGCAGGAGAAGGCGCAGTTGCCCCTTCCCTGCTGAAATAGGATGA
>JAXFBD010000021.1:0-28720 GCA_034118545.1 Blautia sp. | reverse complement strand
ACATCCAGTACGTGTGTAGCCAGATCCACAAGTCTCTTTTCATCCTTATGACGAATACGAAGCACGGACAACGGCCATTTTACAATACCTGCCTCCACATCCTCATATCCCGGAATGGTTACCTGCCTTTCAATGGGGGCTTTTGCCATGGCAAAGGTGTAATGACCGCCCTGGAAATGGTCATGACTTAAAATTGAACCGCCCACAATGGGAAGATCTGCATTGGAGCCCAGGAAATAATGGGGGAACAGCTTAACAAAATCAAACAGCTTTATAAACGCATTTCGCTCGATTTTCATTGGCGTATGCCGGCTGTTAAATACAATACAGTGCTCATTGTAATATACATACGGGGAATACTGGAAGCCCCAGCGTGTATTATTGATGGTAATTGGAATGATTCTGTGGTTTTCCCTTGCCGGATGATTGAGACGTCCTGCATAGCCCTCATTCTCCGGACAGAGAAGACATTTCGGATAGCTGCTGGATTTTGCCAGCTTTGCAGCAGCGATTTCCTTGGGATCCTTCTCCGGTTTTGAAAGATTGATGGTGATATCAATGGTGCCGTATTCGCTTTCCACGGTCCATTTCCTGTCTTTCTTTACACGGTAACGGCGGATATAATCACTGTCCTGACTCAGTTTATAAAAATAATCGGTAGCTTCCTGGGGATCCTTTTCGTATCTTTCCCAGAATTCCTTCTGAATCTGTGCCGGACGGGGCATCAGGCAGTTCATCAGACGTGTATCAAAAAGGTCACGGCAGG
The DNA here is from genome assembly GCA_034118545.1 of Blautia sp. Classification (GTDB taxonomy): domain Bacteria; phylum Bacillota; class Clostridia; order Lachnospirales; family Lachnospiraceae; genus Blautia_A. The sequence goes on along the minus strand of JAXFBD010000021.1, from coordinate 27,954 downwards.
TAACGGTATCTTCGATAATTTCTCTTTTTACCGCTTCATCCAGAAGCCCTTTCAGGGTAGACTCCAGGTCCACTTCTCCTGTTATCTGTTGTTCCTCATAATCGGATTCCTTCATCACATCCAGCAAAAGATTTGTTGTATAAATCCGCTCACATTCCGGCACCAGTCCGGTGTCAATTCCGTATTGTACTAATTTTCCGATATTCTGATACAGTTCCAATTTTTTACCCTCCCGGCTTTATGCCAATTTATGTGCTCCGTCACCAATGCTTACTACATAAAACTCTGCCTCATGGCCTACCTTCTCTTTATAGCTGCTGCCGATCTGTGCGATAAAATTATCTACGGCATCCTTTTTCACAATACTTACAGTGCAGCCCCCAAAGCCTCCTCCTGTAATTCTGGAACCGATCACACCGGGGATGTTCCATGCCATATCCACCAGCAGATCGATTTCCTCACAGGAAACCGCATAATCATCTCGGAGAGAAACGTGAGACTGATTCATAAGCTTTCCGAAAAGCTCCACATCATTCTTTTTCAGCGCCTCCACCGCACGGATGGCACGGCGGTTTTCATATACGGCATGCTTCGCCCGCTGTACACATACCGGAGATTTAATGGCACCCTTATACTGCTCAAACTCCTCTTCTGTAAGCTCACCCAGGGCTTTGATATCCACCACCTGCTGCAGCTCCTTTAACGCAGTCTCACACTCATTTCTTCTGTCGTTGTACGCTGAATTTACAAGGCTGTGTTTCACCTTACTGTTGGTGATCACAATACTAGCGTCCTGAAGCACGACCGGTGCATATTCATATTCCAGAGTATTGGTATCCAGGAAAATAGCATTGTCCTTTTTTCCCATAGCGCTGGCAAACTGATCCATAATTCCACAGTTGCAGCCATTATAATTATTCTCTCCATCCTGACCGATAAGAGCGATATCCACCATGGAAACCTGATCAAATCCAAAGGTGTCCTTCAGCATTACACCGGTGAGAACCTCCAGAGAAGCAGAAGAAGATAAACCGGAACCATTGGGAATATTACCGTAGATCAGTATGTCCAGTCCATGGGTCATTTTATATCCTCTTTTTTCAAAAGCCCACATCACTCCCTTGGGGTAATTGGTCCAGCCGGCTTCCTTTGAAGGAACAAAATCATCCAGACTTGTGTTTATCACTCCCAGTCTGGAAAAATTCATAGAATAAAAACGAAGCTTACGGTCAGTTCTGTTTCTCACCACAGCATAAGTTCCAAGGGTAAGTGCACATGGAAAAACATGTCCTCCGTTGTAATCCGTATGCTCTCCGATCAGATTCACTCTTCCCGGTGCAAAATATACGCGCACATCCTCCCCTTTTCCGAAAATACGGATAAATTCTTTTACCAGCTTTTCTTTCATGTTTATGCTTCCTCCCATAATATGTTTTGTAATACGCTTGAAAAACCCTGCATCTTTAGTTATGATTATAATGAGCAGAAAATCTTCCTGCAATAACTATATTGTCCATAATTATCAGTATATTGAGGTTTTGGTGATTTCTATGCAAATTAATACAGAAAAAAATCAAAGAGAGATCAAAAATCACGGAAATTACAGTTTTCCTGTCTGTATCAGTCCGGAAGCCATTGAATCCTATGAGCGGGGAAACTTTATGTGGCACTGGCATACAGAAATCGAACTCACATGGATCATTTCCGGACAGATCGAATATCTGGTAAATGATAAACGCTATATTCTGTCTGAAGGCCAGGGACTGTTTGCCAACAGCAACGCTCTCCATGCAGGCTATATGATAGATGGCCGACAATGCCGGTATCTGTCTGTCACATTTCATCCGCGGTTCATTTACGGATATAAAAACAGTCTGCTTCAGACAAAATACGTGAATTTTATTACGGAAAACGAAAGTTGGGATTCCCTGCCCCTTTACCCGGATACGGGATGGCAGGCATTCATCATCGAAAAAATAAAGGAAATATATTGTCTGTCTCAAAATCCGCCTCAGGATTTTGAGCTGCAGGTTCATCTCCTTCTCTGCTCCATCTGGCAGCAGCTTTACCGGTATTACCACACTTTGCCCGCAGCTTCTCAGAGCTCCGTCAAATACGTTTCCCGCCTGAAGGAAATCATCACATACCTGCAGGAGCATGCCGGCCAGGAGGTTTCTCTGGACGATGTGGCTGCCCATGTAAATATCAGCAAAAGTGAATGCTGCCGTTTTTTCAAAAAACATATGAAAATGACAATATTTGAATATCTGATGTATCTTCGGATACAAAACAGCCTCCCACTGCTCCTTTCCGGAGAAAGCATAACAAAAACAGCAGGAATGGCCGGTTTCTCCACTCCTGCTTATTATGGTCAGATATTCCGCCGTTACATGGGCTGCTCCCCCAGCCAGTACCGGCATGATAACCAGAAAAATCCGGACAGCTTTTCATAAGCTGACAAAAAAGGCTGCCGTCGTGAAGTACCCGCCTTCATCGATGACAGCCTTAAGCAGCCGAAGCAGCCTGTGGATTTTCATTTATATCTGATAATATTTAACGAACTGCTTTTTTCTTTTCTCCAAACAATGTCTGTACACCCTCAATAACCAGCACAACTGCCAGAACGATCAGAAGGATACCGATAATTGTCTGTGCCCATGGACCCCAGTCTGAAGTACCTGCGGAAATAATTCCGATCTGATTCTTCACTGTCAGTGCCAGAGAACAAATGGTAACAACCATCATAAATGCCATCGGGAAAAGGAACATCTTGTTGCTCTTTCCGATATGACCCAGCCATGTTGCGACAGCCAGAAGTCCGATTCCTGCCAGAAGCTGGTTTGCAGCTCCGAACAGACCCCAGATCTTGCCCCATCCGCTCATTCCAAGTAATACGCCCAGAACAACGGTCAGAATTGTTGCAAAATATGGATTAACCATAACCTTTTTCCATCCGGAATCAATATCTTTTACTGTCTGTCCCGGCTCAAGCCAGAATTCCTGGAACATGAAACGTGCAAGACGTGTTGCTGTATCCAGAGATGTAAGACAGAATGCGGAATATGTAAGAACCAGCAGTGTGTAGAGAATATTCTCCAGACCTGCAAGTCCCGGAATAGCTGCCACCATTCCTGCAATACCACCGGCAAAGATATCTGTAGCTCCGCCTGTATGTCCCGTCTGACGTGCATATGCGATTGCACAGACAGTCAGAACTGCCAGCAGACACTCCAGAAGCATACCGCCATATGCGATAGGCTTTGCATCTGTTTCTTTGTCAAGCTGTTTGGATGTTGTACCGGAAGAAACCAGTGAATGGAAACCGGAAATGGCACCGCAGGCAACAGTTGTAAACAGAACCGGGAAAAGATACTGAATACCGTTTCCGTTATCTACTGCAAAACCTGTAAATGCCGGGAATTCTGCACCGATTGTGGGGTGAGCACCTACAACGCCCACAACTGCAACGATAAGCATTGCATAAAGCAGGAAGGAGCTCAGATAATCACGTGGCTGCAGAAGAATCCATACAGGTGTAACAGATGCAATTGCAATATAAATACCAACAATGATCATCCATGTTTTGGAAGACAGATAAAGGGGATGGAAATTCATACCTACTGCCATACAGATCACGATTGCTGCAATACCAAGAACAGTGGAAAGTACCATTGATGTATTACGGCGATATACACAGAAGCCGAATACAATGGCAACAACGATAAACATCAGGGAAACCATGGCTACAGAAGCCTGGGTGGCACTTGCTGCTTTATCCAGAACACCTGCCTCATCAAAAGTTGCACCGAATGTACTTGCTACAATAGAAGCAAATGCAGCAACTACAAGAATCAGGGTCAGGTATGCAAAGGTAAGAAACAGACGTTTTGCACGGCGGCTCATATTTGTGGAAATGATCTCACCGATAGACTGACCTTTGTTTCGGATAGATGCGAACAGAGCACCAAAGTCATGAACTCCACCGAAGAAAATACCTCCGATAAGAACCCAGAGAACAACGGGAACCCATCCGAAAATAGCTGCACCGATAGGTCCTGTGATCGGGCCTGCACCGGCGATGGATGAAAAATGATGTCCCATTAAAACAGGGGCTTTTGCCGGAACATAGTCAACACCGTCTTCCATGGTATGGGATGGTGTCTCTCCTTTGCCGGTACCTACGCCCCATTTTTCGCAGAGCCATTTGCCGTAGAAAATATAGCCGCACAGCAAAACAGCACCACAGATGAGCAACAGTACTAATGTGTTCATAAGAAACCTCTCCTTTTCTTCTGTGTCTGAAATAACACATTTTTCAGCACTTTCTCTACACAGCGTCCGCTTCTGTTTGTGATAATGCGGTTACTGCCGACCTCAAGTGCAGCAGTATGAAAATCCATCCAGCCATGTAAAGCAAAGCGAAAACTTTTGTAAATATGACATTTTTTTAATGCTTTTCCGGCATCTGCCTGAAAACTGTCGCAGATAAACACAGGTGTAATATAGGTATACATATGTCCCGGCCCGATATGTGACCGTTCCATGCCGTCGTTATATGCAAAATCCCTGCATTCCTCATAAACAGAAAGGGTCAGTTCCGGAACATCAAATAAATAGATAAATTCCTCACAGTCAGCCGACCACAGCTCTGCTTTCTTTGAAAGTACAAATTTCTCTGACCTCTCATAAAACTCACACACAGCTCTCAGCCCCTTCGGGCCGGAAGGACAGTCTGTAATATTATAGTAGGTTTTATAGCTTTCAAGCAAACGGCTGACTGCCTGTTCTCTGGTATATTGCATATTTCCTCCATCCATCCTGCTGCAAACAGTTCACACTGCCACTTTAAGCATTTAAAGTGTCATTTAAACACATCATACTACTGATTACCTGATTAATCAATTGTAATTTTATACTTTTTTTCTTTTTTTTAATATTTTTTTTATGAATTTTATATATATTTCAAAACAACAACTGTAAATCTGCTTTTATTTCTGCACAAGAAATACATATTTATCTGCTTCAGATAATTCACTGCAAAAATGATAGCCCAGTCTGCCAAAATCTTTCATCTGCTCCGGATCTTCCAGACAATGCTCCGCCATATAGCGTACCATTTCCCCCCTTGCCATCTTCGCCTGGATACCTTTCTGAATTACCTTCCCGTCTTTATATTCTCCAAATACACAGGTAATAAATGTATCTTCCGGCTGCAGATATTTTTCGATGGCTTTTGAATACTCTTTCGATGCCAGATTGACAATCGTCCTGTCCCCTTCCGACACCTCACGGTATAGCCTGTCACCCCAAAAATCATAGAGATTACGAATATCTCCCAGCTGCACCTTTGCCTGCATTTCCAGACGGTAAGGCGTCACGCCGTCAAAAGGCTTCAATACCCCGTAAAATCCCGATAAAATCCGCAAATGCTCCTGAACGTACATCCACTCCTGCTCTGAAAAAACCTCCGGTGCCATATACTGATACTGGATTCCCTCATAAGAGATCAGCGCCGCAGTGAGACATTTTTTCAGATCCATTTCCGCAAATCTTTTATAATTCAGCTCTGCAATTTTTTCATTGCATCCCCATAATTTTCCGGCTTCTTCCAGGGAAAGGGTCTTTATCCAGTCCATCAGCTTTTCCGTATCCCGGATAAACACAGGCAGATTCCTGTATTCAAAGGTATCTGTATCCACATTCATCTTTTTGGCAGGTGAAATGATTATCTTCATTCCTTATCTCTCCTTAAAATCTCCCTCGGGGGTTCAATTTCATTTGCAATGGTATGCTCAGTCAGTTCAGATAAAAGCCTGATTTTATTATTGATCAGCGGACGCATACAGTTTGGAACATGCTCCTGATGAGCTCTGTGAATGGCCACACACTCTTTACAGTTCCCGTGATAACGGCAGGCTTTTTTACAGGGGCAATGGTCCTTATCTTTGTATTCCTGACGAAAGGCCGATGCAAACTCCTCCTGAATGCGAAGCCCCTCCTGACGGTTTCCAAGATGAAACTCCCGCATGGCTGCTTTTTCAATTTCATTTCCATCAATAATCATATGGTATTTTCTCCCTTCATGTGAAACGACTGAATAGAATTATACATCTTTTTTATACGAATAAAAAGAGAAATGTGGTATAATCCATGAAAGAAACTAATTTATAAAGGAGACAGGATAATGAATTACCAGGAAGTACTTAAGAATGCCAGAGAATGCATGGGACCATACTGCAAGGCATGTAATATCTGTAACGGCAAGGCATGCCGTAATCAGATACCGGGGCCGGGATCCAAGGGTGTTGGTGACACTGCCATGCGTAATTACGATAAATGGCAGGAAATACGTGTAAACATGGATACGATCTGCGAAAACCGCAAAGTAAATACACAGCTCAGCCTTTTCGGCCAAACCTTCCGCTATCCCTTTTTTGCAGGGCCGGTGGGCGCAGTAAACCTCCATTACGGCGATAAATATGACGACCTTACCTACAACAATATTCTGGTACAGGCATGCTGCGAAAACGGCATCGCTGCCTTTACCGGCGACGGAACAAATCCTGCCGTTATGGAAGGCGCAGCCAAAGCCATTGCTGCTTTTAACGGTATGGGGATCCCTACTGTAAAGCCCTGGAATCTGGACACAATAAAAGAAAAAATGGCTCTCTGCAAAGAAGCAGGCTGTTTTGCCATTGCCATGGACATTGATGCCGCAGGACTTCCCTTTCTGAAAAATCTGGATCCTCCGGCAGGAAGCAAAACAACTGAGGAGCTGCGCGAAATCGCAGAAATAGCTCAGGTACCGTTTATCATCAAGGGAATCATGACTGTCAAAGGTGCCCTCAAGGCCAAAGAAGCCGGTGCTTCTGCCATCATTGTCAGCAACCACGGAGGGCGGGTACTGGATCAGTGTCCGGCAACTGCCGAGGTTCTTGAAAATATTGCCAATGCACTGAAGGGTTCCGGTGTAAAGATACTGGTAGACGGCGGAATCCGCAGCGGCACAGATGTTTTCAAAGCTCTTGCTCTGGGCGCAGACGGTGTTCTGATCTGCCGGCCTTTTGTAACAGCTGTTTATGGGGGTGCACAGGAAGGTGTCAGAGCCTATATCGATAAAATAGGCACAGAACTGGCTGACACCATGGCGATGTGCGGAGTCCATGATCTGGACTCCATCACCAGAGATATGATTTTTTAATCGCCTCTTTCTTCATTTGCTGCAGAGCTGTGCCCTGTCACCTCTGCAGCTTCTTTTATTACTTCATCCAGACCTTCTGCCTTCAGCTTTTCATATTCTTCGCAGAATTCATCAACAGTAATTTCTCCGCGGATCGCCTGATCTCTCAGAAGACATACACCTGCAGTAATCAGATTGGAACGGTACTTTACATAGGCGTCTGTTTCATAGGTAATCGGCTGAGTATAGAAAAACCCGTCATTCACCTCAAAAAGGCCTTTAAATCCCTCTGCGGTGATCTCATCCAGTTCCTCCTCTGTCTTTCCGCTGAAAAGACACTGCATAAAAGCATCTTCCAGCCACAGACCGCCAAAGGGTTCAAAGTTACACCCTACAGCTCTGTAATCACTAAAGGAGTTTTCCAGAAGCCCGGCCTTAAGCACCGGCTTGTCTTCATCCATCTCATAGCTTACACCTTCAATGCCGTAATTATAAAGCCATGCTCCTTGCCGGGTAAAACACCAGTTAAAAAACCGGAGAATATCCTCTGTTTTTCCTGCTTTTTCTGCTTCAGCAGTGATGCACCAGGAAGATCCTACCAGTTCTCTCTCCTGGATCATCTGATCCCCAAAGGGTCCCTGTACCGGTGCCACAGCCACCCAGAGGGCATCTTTGCTGCCGGCATCTCTCAGCGTTTCTGCGTTGGATGCGGATACGGCCCAGGTCATGGCTGTTCCCAGCACATCTTCTTTCATCATTTCGTCTATTTTGTTATAATCCCAGGTATTAAAATCCTCCCGGATGATCCCTTCCTGATACAGCTCTGCCACTGCACTGAGAAACTTTTCGTACCTTGGATGCTCATAGACCATTGTGTATGTTCCGTCATCCAGAACACAGAACTGGCAATCCGATGACGCTCTGATGCCAAAAGCATTCATCAGCATCGTCATGCATTTTTCACCGTCAGCCCCATATGACAGCGCAAGGGGAACCTCATCACCGGAATCTCCGTTTCCATTCAGATCATTATCCCGGATGCCCCTCCACAGTGACACCCATTCATCCCAGGTTTCGGGCACATCCATCTCAAGCTTGTCAAGCCAGTCCTTGCGTACCAGCATGGACTGCGACCCCTGAACAGAAGAAACAGTGGGAATATAATAAATATGGCCGTCTGCCTGTCTCCAGGTATCCATACGCTCTTCACCCACTGCCGCAACAATATCCGGCATCAGCTCCAGATATTCATCCAGCGGTACGATCAGACCATCATCAGCCAGATCCATAATTCCAAAGGAATATGGATTTATCAGATCCGGCATCTCACTGATATCCATCAGCAGTGTTGCCGCTACCGCAGCGGCATAACCCTCATCCTCATGCCAGTCCATGGAAAGATGGACATTTGTCATTTTTTCTATGGCAGGCCAGTAATAACATCCGTCAAAGGAAGTGGGACGCCCGTCATAGGTCAGACCCAGACCGGTAATTTCCAGTCCATCTTCAAAATACAATTCCTTACTGGGTTCCAGTTTTTCTGCAGCCGCCAGCAGATCTGCCCTCATCTGTTCCACGGAAAAAGCTTCCTCTGTCTGCTTCTGTCGGGAACAGCCTGACAGAATAACTGCTGTGCAGATAATTCCTGCCGCTGCTATATTTTTCTTTTTCATTCTTTTCTCTCCTTACATAATTCCGCAATCTTTTCCATCAATACAGGAATCCGGATAGGTTTGGCAATATGTCCGTTCATTCCTGCCTCAAGAGCACGCTTTCTGTCTTCCTCAAATGCGTTTGCTGTCACAGCCAGAATGATTACATCAGCCAGAGAAGGATCCTTTAGATTTCTGATTCTTCCGGCTGCTTCATAACCGTCCATTACCGGCATCTGAATATCCATAAGAACAACATCATAGGGATCATTTTCTGAACTTTTTACCATTTCCACAGCCTGTGCGCCATTTTCCGCACAGTCAACCCTGAACCCCTTCTCTCTCAGGATCGTTTCTGCGATTTCTCTGTTCAAAGCCACATCTTCCACCAGAAGAATATGTTTTTCTTCTGCTATAACTATATTTTTCTCCGGATTTTCTTCTGGCTCTTCCGGTAAATATCCTGCAGACTTCATCAGTATTTTCCGCAGCTCTGACAGGAAGATCGGTTTTTCGCAAAATGCTGTCACACCAGCCTCCATTGCCTCTTCTTCAATGTCCGACCAGTCATATGCCGTCAGAATTATGATCGGTGCTGTCTGTCCGATCACCTTCCGGATTCTTCTGACAACCTCAATGCCATTCATGTCCGGCATCAGCCAGTCAATGATATATACGTGGAAATCATCGCCGTTTTCTTTTGCAAAAGCAGCACGAAGCACCGCTTCTTTTCCGGATGTGGTCCATTCCGCCCGAAGCCCTATACCGGTCAGCATTTTGGAAACACTGGCACAGGTGTTAAAGTCATCATCTGCCACCAGTGCATGCAATCCCTGAAGCTCCGGCTCCTCTCCTCTGCCGGAATCTTCCCCGCAAAGGGCAAACTGCAGAGAAATGGTGAACTGTGTCCCTTTTCCAACCTCACTGGCTACAGAAATACTTCCGTTCATCATATCAACAATGTTTTTGGTTATGGCCATTCCCAGTCCGGTTCCCTGAATACCGCTGACCGTAGCGGTCCTTTCCCGCTCAAAAGGCTCAAAGAGATGTTCCATAAAGTCTTTGCTCATGCCAATGCCGGTATCCCGGATGATAAAATCATAATTGGCAAATCCCCTGGGGGCACCATCCTTCTGAACGATCCGTATGCCAACCGTACCTCCCGAGGGGGTAAACTTCATGGCATTGCTGACACAGTTAAGGAGAACCTGATTCAGGCGCAGCTTATCGCATACAATATTTTCATCCATTACGTCTACAGTATCAATAAGAAGAACAAGCTGCTTGGAATGAATATCTGCCTGAATGATGTTCCTGATATCATGGATAAGGTCAGGCAAATAACACTCTGAGGCCTCTATTCTGACCTTTCCGCTCTCGATCCTGCTCATATCCAGTACATCGTTGATCAGTGACAGCAAATGATTGCTGGATGTCATAATCTTTGAGAGATAATCCCTGACAAGCTCCCTGTTATCCAGATGCGTCGCTGCCAGTGAGGTAAAGCCGATGATTGCATTCATTGGTGTACGGATATCATGGGACATATTATTCAGGAATACTGTTTTTGCCTTGTTAGCTGCTTCTGCCTGAGAAAGCGCATCCTCAAGAAGCTGTTTCTTTTCCTGTTCTTCTCTGGTCTGCCTGTCCACATCAGCAAACCCCAGAATGAAATAACGTATTTCTTTTTCCTGTCCCGGTTTTGACAGACGAAGCTGACTGTAGCAGATTCTGTCGTCCCTCCGGATCCGAAACAGATGAGTATAATTCTGGTGTTCTGCCAGAATCTCACGAATCGTGTCAGGCTCCCCTATATGAAGCATTTCATTCTTTTCTTCTTCAATGACCGAACCGTTCACATAGCTGTTATAAGATCTGTCAAAAGGAACCTCTTTTCCTTCTTCCAGATGATAACGTTCATGAATACTGTCATGTACCCGATAGGGAATCGCTGTATTCTGTTCCAGATCCACATAATATACGGAATGATATTCTTCGCATAAAACGTGCAGCATCTCGTCATAACGGTGCTTCTCTTTTTCTTCTGCCAGCAGTTTCTTCTGCAGACGCAGCTTTTCCTCTGACTCTTCCTGCTTGGCCCGACTTACCTCATCCGCCTTAAGCTTTTCATAACGGATGATCTCATTGGTTCTCATTACACGATAAATAATAAGAAAAACACCAAACATAACCACCAGGATCACTGCAATCTGTATCATACTGGCTCTGATAAAATTTCTGCCTATATTCTCAATCCGGTCATCAATAATGTTCTCACTAATAAAGATGGCCAGATACCAGTCTGTCCCTTCGATAGGCCTGTAATACAGGTAATCATGCCGTCCGGAACTCATGAAGGATGTAAATCCCGAATCTCCTTTATCCAGGTTCTTCTTAATACACTCCAGAGAATAATCCTCATCAAAATCCACATTATTTTCCATGTAGGTAAGAAGGTTTTCCTGAGAAGCAATATCTCCAAACTCTGTCTTTGTAAGAAATCTGCCATCCCTGAAAAAGATATTGCAGTAGGTCTGATTCTGGTCTGTCTGCATGGAAATACTGCTCAGAATATTATCCATGATGATTCCGGAAACACATGCCGTAATACTTTTGTTTCTGAAAGCCAGATTCTCCACAGGTACTGCGATAATCACCATATTTTTGTTTCCAAACACCCTGCTGGCTGTGATAACCGTTTCCGTAATCTCATCCTCAAGAAATCCGAATCTGGATATCCCGGCGTATGTGCTTGTGTCGGTGTATACCATTCCATCCTCATCCACCAGGGCAAACATATCCAGATTATTAAATGTCTGAATAAAAGAAAGATATTCTCTCAGTGAAGTCTCACTTTCCAGATTCTCTTCGGCAGCACCTGCAACAGCTGCCTTCATCTGCAGTATCCGGTCATTGAGATTGGCCGTCACCACATCCGTTCTTCGCTCCGCCAGCTCCTCCAGATAAAATTCCGTCAGCGAATTTACCGCCTCCTTTGTCTGACTCCTGGCAAAGCTCCCCATCACAACAGAGCTTCCCACCAGAATCAAAGCCACGGCAAGAACTCCCAGAATCAAAGGAATCCGAAAGGATTTCTGATCCGATAATTTTTCTTCAAAACTGTCTGCCATCCCCATTCTCCTTCATCATCTCTTTCATCAGTATTTCCTCATATTCCCGGCATGGCATGGGTCTGGCAAAAAAATACCCCTGAGCATAATCACAGCCCATTTTTTTCAGCCGTATCACCTGTTCACGTGTTTCAATTCCTTCTGCCACCACACACAGATCAATAGAATGGGCAAGCTCCACAATATATTTCAGAATTCCTTTGTCTTCCGGCTTGGCAGTTTCACTCTGTATAAACTTCATATCCAGCTTGATAATATCCAGCTCCATTTGATTCAGTGTATTTAAAGAAGAATAACCGCTGCCAAAGTCATCCAGTTCAATAACAAATCCCAGCTTTCTAAGCTCCTTAACTGTATTAAGTATCTGTCTGGGATTTTCCGTATATGCACTCTCTGTGACTTCCAGGTGAAGATCCTGAGGTTCAAGGTCAAATTTTTTCACAAGCTGCGTCAGAACCTCTGCCAGATCCTCCTGATAAAAATCAGCCCTTGATACATTAACGGATACCGGAAAAACCGGATAGCCTTTTTTTCTCCATTGCTGAAGCAAACAGCAGGTCTGTTCCCATACAAACTGATCCAGACGGGTAACAAATCCGTTTTTCTCGAACAGAGGAATAAAACTCTCCCGGTGATATGAAACCCTTTTCCGGATGTGTCCAGCGCACAAGGGCTTCCGCACCTGACAGACCACCGTCATTCAGGCGAATCTTCGGCTGGAGATAAACATCAAACTGACCTTTCTCAAGAGCCGACTCCATATCATCTGCAATTGCCTGCTCCCGCAGCAGCTTATCTCTGAGAGTATCATTATATACCGCAAAATATTTGTGATACTGACCCTTAATACTGTCTGCGGCAAGCACCACACGGTCACACATCTGCTCTGCCGGTACAGACAAGTCGGTAATCCTGTAAACTCCCCATCTTAATGTGATATTTTTTGCACTGGGCAGAGAATTGATCTGTCTGTCCAGTTCAAGAAACATTTCATCTTCATAATCCGGAATTCTCTCCCGCAGCCACACAAAGCGGTCTGCACTGATACGGGCCACTATTTCATTTTCCCTCCTGTTATCCATGAAATATCTGCTCATTTCACACAGAAGCTTATCCCCTGTACGGACTCCCAGGGCATCGTTAAATAATTTGAAATTTTCGATATTGGAACACAGAATATCATATTCCTGCTCCGGATTCTGGCGCAGCGTTTCGCGGACAAGCTGGCAGAAATAATCTTTGCTGTACATGCCTGTCAGGCGGTCATATTTAAACTGGTTCGCCAGAGCCGTTGTTTCACGGAAATTAATCAGACTTGATACTCTGTGAAGAATAATCCTGGGACGGTAAGGCTTGGGCACAAAATCAGTGGCGCCATGGGACAGTGCATTTACTTCATCATCTTCACTGTCTCCCTGGGTCATAACAATAACCGGTATCTGCGCATATTCCGGAACAGCCTTCATCTTCTTCAAAAAGGTATAACCATCCATAACAGGCATCTGAATGTCCAGAAGGATCAGGGATATCTCATCCTTGCACTGCTTAAGAACATCCAGAGCCTCCTTTCCGTTCTCCGCCTCCAGTGTCCTGTACTCATCAGATAATATCTCAACCAGCATTTCCCGATTGATCATATTATCCTCAATAACCAAAATCTGTTTCTTTTTCTTCTTATTCAACGCTTGTTCTCCTTCAATTACAAAAAGCCATTTTAGCTTTTTACATAAAACATAAAATTACTCTGTTTATGCCGCTAGCTAAAATGGCTCTGAATCAACCAATTTCTTTTATTTATGTTTCACAGGATTTCTGTCATTTTATTAAAATCATTATACCATATTTTTTTCGTCATATTCAATGCATTTTCTTCTTTTGTCATCAAAAATGTCATCTTTGTCATCCTCGTATTACCGGTAGAATGATTTCCGCAATGGTTGCCACATTTGGTTCGCTGTCAAAAACAAGCTGGGCTTCCTCACCGAAATGAAGCCTTAAGCGCTCCCTGATATTATTCACACCAATCTTACTGAAACGTGTCCCTTTCTTTTCATTGCTGTTAAGCAGCCTTGTGCGCTCATGATCCATTCCTGTTCCGTTATCAATAACCCTTATGTGAAGCTTATCATCATATATGCCGGCGGCAATATGTACACGGTAATTTGCCTTTCCCTCTCCAAACCCGTGTATGATTGAATTTTCTACCAGCGGCTGAAGAATAAAACGCAGCACACGACAGTTTGCAGCTTCAGCATCAATAGCTGTAGTAAATTCAAAAATATCACTGTAGCGGTATTTTTGAATAATAATATAATTCCGGACGCTCTCCACCTCATCCTGCAGAATGGTATTGCCCTCTTTTTTGCCCAGATTATACTGCAAAAGATTAATCAGTGCTGTACACATCTCTCCGATATTATCTACCCCCTGCATAACCGCCAGCCATTTAATGGAATCCAGTGTGTTATATAGAAAGTGTGGATTGATCTGTGCCTCCAGAACCTGATATTCCAGCTCTGCCTTTCTTTCCTGGTTTACCCTTGCCTGATCAAATAACTGATTGATTTTCCCCAGCATATGATTAAAAGTCGCTCCCAGTTCCCCGAACTCATCCTTTCGGATCACTCCCACGTGGGCATCAAAATCTCCTTTTTCCACTTTTTTACAGACCTTCATCAATTCTTTTATGGGTCTGTTAATGGTTCGTGTCATGTACACGGCATAACACAGAGAGCTGCCCGCAATAATAATCAGCACCAGAGTCATTGCCGCCAGCATATCGCGGAAAAGCTGTGTTGCTGTTTCTTTATTTACAAACCGCACAATGCTCCAGTCTGCAACCGGGATTTTTTCCGAAACGATAATCACATCCTTCTGGTACAGCTTTCCCTCGATCTGTGTGCTCTTACCCACTACCTGAGGATATTTTTTCAGAATTTCTGTATAATCCGCCTGAAGAGGATACTGAAACAGAATTGTTCCATCCTGATTCACGATCACGGCCCTGTCTTCCATGCGGATAGAGGAGGTTGTAAAAAGCTTGTGCAGACTTTCATAAGATATATCAAGGACAGCAATCCCAAATACTTCTTTTGTATCGCTGTCGAAGATCGGACGGATATACGATGTACTACTGAGATAATTATCCTCCTCACTGGAGTGAAAGTCTGTCCAGATTCCCTTTCTTCCGTCCTCCCTCTGATACTTCTGCAGATATTTCTGAAAGAACGCCATTCCCTGGACATCCTCTGAAATATTGTTTGTAGAAATACAAAACCCGTTAGTGGCAAAAATGTAAACATTATTGATACTGTAGTTTATAGATGCCATAGCTTCAATATATTTACGGATCTCATCCTTTGTCCGGGCAGATATCTCATCCTTGTCAGCCATATATACGGCTTCCTTCACCGCAGGATTTTTGATCAGTTCGTAAATACATTCATCGATCATGGTAATCTGCACATTAAACTGCTCTTTTGTGTTATTGGTTATTTCCAGATGATACTTAATCTCACTGCTTTCCAGCTCTCTGCGAAAATATCCCATAAAAACAGCACCAATGATAACTATGATCAGTAATGACAGACTGAAAATACTCATAAAAAGGCGTACTGAGATAGGGAAACCTTTTTTCCTGTTCATTTAGGCTCCTCCTGTTCTGTCACAGAAAATTTATCCCTGTATTCCTTACACTGCATTTTCGTCAGTTCCTTAAAAACCTTGCTGAAATAATACGGACTGTAGAAGCCTATGCTCTCTGCGATCTCATAGATTTTCATATTTGTTGTTGTCAGAAGCTGTTTTGCTTTTTCGATCCGATAGCTGTTCAGATAAGTAACAAAATTGATGCCTGTTTCCTGCTTAAACAGCATGGAAAGATAATTTTTGCTGATGGATACATAATCTGCAACATCCTGAAGGGTGATGTTTTTCTGATAATTTTCTTCGATAAATGAAATGCTTTTTCGTATACTGATACTGTAGTCCGACCCGTTTTCGCTGCTTCTCTGAAGGAGCATTTCCAGTGCATCACAGATATAATTCTCCGCCTCATCAATGGAAGTCAGCGCATTCCAGTTGTCATAATCAAACCGCACTGCCAGGCCCCGGTTGCTTTTCTCATCCAGCTTTTCCAGGTGCGATTTTGCAATGGACAGGAAATCAAAAAATGCATATCTCACATTAGAATAATTCATCTGTCCCCGCAAAACCGAAAAAATATCATGTACATATGAGCACAGCCTGTCAAAATCCCCTTCCGCGATCATACGGGCCATTCTGCTCCCGCTTACATGCACCCTTTCCATTTCCTTCAGATGTCCATGAAATTCTCTGTCGAATACAATAAATGGTTCTGTGCCGAAAAAGCACTGCCGGCGGGCCTTTTCAGCCTGATTCAGCATCTTCGGTATATCTTCCGGCCCCATTATTTCACTGATGCCGCCCCGGACAGTTACACTGAAATAATAATTGATTTTCCGGGCGATCAGATGACTTTTATCGTAAAAATAATCCTCTATATTCCGGATTCCCGTACATGGAACAATAATTGTCATATAATAATGCATCTGGAACAGAATCTCACAGTAAGTCACCTCAGGATATTCCGATTCCACAAGAGAGATCATGGTCTTTGACATCATATTGATGCTCTGCTCTGTCATACTGCTGATGTTGCAGTAATATTTGATCACTGCATAGGTATCTTCCGGAAACAGTCCCTTCTCCGGAATCTCCATTCTTTCCAGTGCAATGGAAGAATTAATCTGCCCTCTGGACAGATTCCGACTAAGGTATTTCATACGCTCCGCTTCATCATTGCTGCTTTTTTGAACGTTTTGCTTATGTCCCTGCCGGACAGATTCCAGCGCGGCAAGCAAAGTATCCGGACTTATCTCGGATTTCAGCAGGTACTGCGAAACCCCGAGCTGCATTGCCCTTTTCGCATATTGAAAACTTTCATAATTGGTCAGTATGATAAACGAGAGATTTTTTGATTTTTCCCTTGCCCGTGCAATAAATTCAAGTCCGTCAAGAAACGGCATTTTTATGTCTGCCAGAACAATATCCGGCTTCAGGGTATCCACCATCTCCAGTGCTTCCTGGCCATTGGACGCTTCTCCCACCACCTGATATCCATGGGCTTCCCAGTCTATTGTCGTTTTCAGTCCCAGACGTACCAGAAATTCATCATCGGCAATTAAAATACGATACATATAACCAACCATCTCCTCGCTTATTGACAACTGTATTCCTGATACAGAGGCGCGCTGAGACATACACATGCCTCAGCGCCTGTTGTTTTTTTACAGAATTGGCTTTCGTAATTTACGCAATCCCTCTAAAATGTAAGTGCAACCTTAAAATCTCCGTATTTTCCGGTTGCATATTCAAATCCCTTTTCCCACTCTTCAATCGGGAACATACTGGATACAACGCCATTTGTTTTCAGCTTTCCGCTTACGATATTCTCAATTACGAAGGGATATGCGTAAGGACTCAGGTGAGATCCCAGCACATCAAGCTCTTTGCGGTCGCCGATGATGGACCAGTCCATAGTTGTCGGTGCACCGAACACACTGAATTCCACAAAACGTCCCAGCTTACGGATCATGCTCATTCCCTGAATAACGCTTGAAGGATGTCCTGTTGCCTCAATGTATACATCACATCCGTATCCGTCCGTAATCTCATTAATTGCCGAAACCACATCCATCTTTCCCGGATTCCATACAAGATCTGCGCCAAATTCCTTTGCCTTTTCCAGACGTGCATCCATCATATCAAGGGCAATAAGCTTTCTGGGATTTTTCATCCTTGCATAAGTGATCATACCGAGGCCAAGGGTACCTGCGCCGGAAATCACCACCACATCTTCATTGGTAATGCTTCCCCTGTCAACAGCATGCTTGGAACATCCGTACGGCTCAATAAGCAAGGCGTCCTTTACACTCATGTCATCGGGAACGCGGCTGATCACTGCTGTTTTCGGGAAACGCACATACTCTGCCATACCGCCGTTGTTGGTACTCTGAAAACCGAAAATATTATGAGGCTGGCACATCCAGTAATGTCCGTCTTTACAGAAACGGCATTCTCCGCATGGAACGATCTGGTCGGCAATAATTCTGTCACCCAGCTTATATCCCTTCACGTTTTCTCCCATTTCCACAATATGTCCGAAAAACTCATGTCCGGGAATAAAGGGCGGCTTTACCCAGGACGGCTGTGTCTCATCTCCCCAGAACATAGCTGCACCGTGGCTGCATTTCAGATCGCCTGCACAGATACCACAGGCTTCTGTCTTGATAATAATATCATCCGGTCCGCATTCCGGTGTGGGATAATCCATCTCCAATACATATTTATCCTTGCTGTATGCCACAAGTGCTTTCATTGTTTTCGGAATACTTCCAATATTTGCCATAATTCATTCCACCTTTCTTTTACTTTATTTTACACTATAATTTTCTCTAACTCAACTTCGAATTCTGTCACCGCTGCTAATATCAAATAAATGTGTACGCTCTTCATGGAAAATCAGCTGAACCTTCTGACCCGGTTCATAATATACGTCTTCAGCAGTAGTCATACTAAGCAGGTTTTCTCCCACACGAACAGATACTCTTCTTTCATCACCGAGATTTTCATAAATCGCCACCGGAACCGGTGTACTTTTTACCTTCTTCTTCGCGATCATAACATCCACCGGCCGGACACCGAGAGTAACTTTCATTCCATCGTGAACCACTTTGTCATATTTTCTCGGAACCTCCACCTGAAGATCACTTCCCTCAAAGGTAAACATAAACTGACCATCCTTCTTAATGATCGTTACCGGAAGCAGGTTCATGGGCGGCTCCCCGATAAAGCCTGCCACAAATTCATTTGCCGGATCATCATAAACCTCCAGCGGAGTACCGATCTGCTGAATCTCTCCGTCCTTCATAATAATAATACGGTCTGCCAGCGACATGGCTTCCATCTGGTCATGGGTTACGATAATGGTTGTACATTTGATTTCATGGTGCATTCGCTTGATTTCCTGACGAAGCTGCTGGCGCATTTTGCCGTCCAGATGGGAAAGAGGCTCATCCAGCAAAAGGAGTCCCGGGCGGCGTACAATTGCCCTTGCAATGTTTACACGCTGCTTCTGTCCTCCCGAAAGTGCAGTCGGCTTCATCTCAAGGAGATCATCGATTTTCATAAGCGGCGCAACATATTCGATTGCTTTGCGGATCTCATCCTCGGATTTTTTCTTTGCGCGCATATTAAACGCCAGATTATCATAAACATTTAACGGCGGGTATAACGCATAGTCTTCAAATGCAAGACCGATATTTCTGTCCTTCGGATGAAGATCATTGATTCTCACATCTCCGATATACATATCTCCGGCAGTAATGGTTTCCAGACCTGCGATCATACGAAGGGTCGTGGATTTTCCGCACCCGGACGGTCCGAGAATGCCGATAAACTCCCCGTCATTGCAGACATAGGAAACATCCTTTACCGCAAAATCATTCACTTTTTTCTTTCGAAAAAGCCTTTTTTCCTGATTATCATATCGTTTATAAACATTTTTTAATGTAAGCTGTGCCATCTTCCTGCCCTCCTAATTCTTCTTCCCGGTATAGTGGGCCATGTTGTTTCTTGTGATAAACTCTTTTGTTGCACCATGGAAGTAAAGTGCATTTTTCATATTAAATCTGATGTAAACCTTCTGATCCAGGGCAGCGATGGTATCATTGGGACATGTAACAGCTATCTTCTGGTCTCCTGCCTGAACAGTCATAATAACCTTATTTCCGATAGGCTCGTTGGCATATACCGTTCCTTCAAACCAGTCATTTCCCGGCTTCTCAAATGCAAAGGAAATATCATTGCCGCGCATTCCCACATGAATTTCTTCTGTACCGGCTCCCGCAAGTGCCGGCAGCGTATCTTTTTCCGGATAAAGATCCACATTCTGTCCCAGCATTTTTACCCGGAAACCGTCTCCGTCCTTCACCAGAGCAGCCGGAATCAGATTGATTTCCGGTTCACCGAACAGACTGGCAACAAATTCATTGCACGGGGTATAGTACATTTCCTGCGCCGTTCCTATCTGAACGATTTTGCCCTCATTGAGCACTGCAATCCTGTCTGCCAGTGACATGGCTTCCATATAATCATGAGTTACATAAATCGTGGTAGAATTAATGGAAGTCTGCATTTCCTTCAGCTCGCCTCTCATAAAATGGCGAAGCTTTGCATCCAGATGCGCAAGAGGCTCATCCATCAGGAATACATTGGGATTTCTCACAAGACAGCGCCCCAGCGCAACACGCTGTCTCTGTCCGTTGGAAAGCTGACTGGGCTTCCTGTCCAGAAGATGATTAATCTTCATCATCTTCGTCACACGGTCCACAGCATCCCTGATATATGCTTCATCCTTACGGTACAGCTTACTCCTCATAGGCGATGCTATATTATCATATACGGAAAGATTTGCGTACAGAGCATAGTTTTCAAATACCATGGATACATTTCTGTCCTTTGATTCCACGTGATTTACGATCTTATCCCCGATTTTTACCAGGCCCTTTTCCGGAAATTCAGCTCCCGCAATGGTTTTAAGAAGAGTCGTCTTTCCTGCTCCTGCCGGTCCGAAGAGAACAAAGAATTCGTTATCCTCCACTGTAAGATTGATATCCGAAAGTGCGACAACATCCCCGAACTTTTTAGTAATATTACAAAGCTCAATTTTTGCCATATCTCTCCCTCCAATCAACCTTTCACAGCACCGAAGCTTAATCCGCGGACAAGATGCTTCTGTATAAACAGTGCCACGATTACTTCCGGAAGTACCGCTATGGTAGATGCAACAGCAACCTGTCCGTAATGTACAGTATCCGATGCAATATAACGAAGTGCCGTAATCGTAATCGTCTGAATCTTAAATCCGCTTAATATCAGCGGGAATGTAAAACTGTTCCATGCAAAAATAAATGCAAGAAGGGCGGAAGATACAAGTCCCGGCTTGATCAGCGGAATCAGTGTTTTAAAAAATATCTCATACCAGGCATATCCGTCCAGCTGAGCCGCCTGCTCGACCTCTACACTGATATCCTCAAAATATCCCCGTACCACCCAGATAACAAGGGGCATAGTGATCAGCTGATATACCCAGATCAGTCCAAAATATGTATCATACAGACCAATTTTCTGAAAGATCAGAAATACCGGCAGGATAACCAGAATTTCCGGTGCAAACTTAAAGGAAAGAATCTGAAAAGCCACATCTTCTCTCTTTTTAAAATTATAACGTGCCAGAGCATATGCACAGGGAACACCTGCAATAATAGTAACCAGTACCGCACCGCCTGCCACCACCAGATTCTGGAAAAAAGCTTTGAAATAATCTGTTCCTACCAATACGGCCTTATAATTATCAAGGGTCGGAGTAAAGGCAAAAACGGTATTATACATCTGTGCATCAGATTTAAAAGAACACAGAATCATCCAGATCAGCGGGAACAGGGCAAACATTGCAAACAATGTCAATCCCAGATTTCTCAGGATCGGTTCAACGATTCCCCATACTCCTTTCTGTTTACCTTCTATCATCGAAATAACCTCCTTTTCATCCTGCTTACTGTCCTGCTGCCTGTTTTGCCAGGAACCGTTGTCGTTTTACAAGGAACTTGGCAGATTTGTTAACAATAAACCATAGAACAAGCAGATAGGGCAGTGCCGTGGCCAGCTTTTGATACGTAAATCCTGTTATATATGCCGTCAGAGAAATATTCATCAGCGTATCGCCCGGGCCTCCCTTTGACAATGCATAAATAATGCCAAATTCCTGCAGTGCCGCCATAAGTCTGAACAAAAGTGCAATATACATAAATGGCTTCAGCATGGGGAACGTCAGGGTTTTAAATGTAAACCATGCGCTGGCGCCATCCACCGCTGCCGCCTCAAACGGTGATTTTGGAAGCGACTGGATTCCTGCCAGCACCAGCAGCAGAACAAATGGCGTGTTTACCCATGCATCAATGACAAGTACCGTAAACAGTGCGGTCTTGTTTGACGCCGCCCAGGGGAAATTATATACCCCGAAAATATTAAGCACTCTCTCCAGGACACCTACTGTGTTGGATGTCATAAGTTGCCAGATCAGAACAGCAATTGCCGGAGCAACCATTAACGGGAAAGTAAACAAAACCTTCAGAACCCGACTGTATCTTGTGTCCTTTTTCAGAAGAAGCGCCACCCCTGTACCCAGCAGCATTTCTATTGCCGTTGCACCAAGACCATATTTCAAAGTGACAACAAGTGCATGATAAAAATCTTTGTTTGTAAACATTTTGATCCAGTTTCTCAGACCCACAAATTTCATTTTGGGCATGCGGAATGAATAACTGGTAAAGGAAAGAATGATTGCCGTAATAAACGGAATCATGATACCAATCAGAATAATCAGACCCGGGGCAATAATATAATATGGCCTTCTCCGGATATGCGCAGGTATCTCATTATAATCGACCTCTGCCTTTTTTTTCTTTTTTCCAAACATTATTTTCCCTCCATATCCCCTGCATGCAGGATTTTTTCCGAACCTAAAAACCGCATCTGATGAAACCACCAGATGCGGAACTTCTCATACATTAAGCAATCTGAACTTCATCAAATCCTGTAGCAAAGTAATTATCGTACGTCAGCAGGTTTCGTTTCTTTATTCATACAGAGACAGATCAATGTCAGAAACTGCTTCATCCATCGTTGCTTTCAGTTCATCAAGACCTTCCTGAACGGATCCGTATTCACCGGATACAATATCCTGTAAGGTTGCTGCCCACTCTGTTGTTGTTTCAAAGAAATATGGCTGAGGAGTAAACAGAATTGTTGTATTATCAATTGTAGCATTGAATGCATCAATGTATCCTGGCTGGCAGGACATCAGCTCTGTAAACTCTTCGGATTCCCATACAGATGTACGTGCCGGGTCAAGTACGTTTGCTTCGATTGTTGCGAATTTCGCATATTCTTTGCTTGTAAAGTACATAATATAGTACCATGCAGCACCCTTATTCTGAGAAGCTGAGTTCATAGCAATGGACCATGTCCAGTAATTGGAGGTCTGCTCTGCGTCAGCTGATACTTTCGGCATCGGAGCAAATGCGATATTTCCGGCTTCCTCAGAAGCGCCTTCCCAGTTCTGATGTACCGGGTTGTTGTCTGCGTCAATACAGATTGCTGCATTACCTGTTCCAAGGTCAACACCACAGTCATACCATGTATATTTGGACCAGGAAGGTGTGCCGCCGCGTTTTACCATATCAACAAAGAATTCTGTCATGGCAACCGCTTCCTCAGAATTAACCTGAGATACCAGCTTATCATCTTCTACAGCAAAATCTTTTGCGCCAAACTGTGCAAACCAGCTCATGTATGCGGGATGAATTGTTCCCCAGTCACGTGCTCCACGAACTGCTACACCATAAGAATTTTCTCCGTTCCAGCCCTGAAGCTTGTCACATGCTTCCAGAAGCTCATCAATTGTTGTGGGAACTTCAATTCCAACCTTTTCAAATGCTTTTGTATTATACGCCATTACATAAAGCTCAAAAGCAAGGGGAAGACCAAGCTGTGCACCTTCGCCAACCGGATCTCCCGGAACGCCTGACCATTTCAGAGCATCTACAGCACTCTGAACAAAGTCTTCGTAATCATAATCAGGCATCAGCATGGACGGATCGTTAAGATATGTGCTCAGGTCTTCCACGTAGCCGGCTGCTGAGTAATCCCAGAGCTGATAAGCACCTGACATAAAGAGATCCGGGCTGCCTGATCCGCTTGCCAGTGAAGTAGACACTTTGTCAAAGTAGCTGCTCTCCGGTGTGATTGAATATTCAACATGAATACCGGTCAGCTCTTCAAACTCTTCCAGTTTCTTCACCATTGCCTCAGAAGCAGTATGCTGAACCATCTGAATTTCAATGGTAGTTCCTTCATACTTTCTCCAGTCAAACTCTTCTTCTGCATGTACAACTGTTCCGGCAGTCATCGATCCGGCGATCATTGCAGCAGTAACAGCTGTAGAAATCATACGTTTCATCCACTTCTTCGTCATACTTCTAACCCTCCTGTTAATTTTCACATTTATTCGTGCTTAATGTATGCTTCATATGTGCATTATACACATATATCCTTTAATATTAAATGGTAATAATATCATTTTTTTGCATATTATTACTGTTACTTTGTTAATTTTTATATAAATTGTATAATTCTTACGATAATCATAAAAATATTACACTTTCCAACAAAAAAGGAGTATTCCTTTTCAGAAATACTCCAAAGCTGTTATTTTATTTATTTCGTAAGTGTTTTCGCACATATTACTTCTCTGCTCAGGGAATCCACAGTAAGTGTCAGTCCGATTTCAGAAGTATCATATATCTTCAGCACAGATCTTACTGATTCGTCCAGAAGCTCTTCTCCTGTTTCCATTGCCTCTGCCAAAAGCTCCGGACGATATACAACAGTTTTCTCATTTTCCATACAGGCAGCATACAGGATATCAGCCTCCACAAGGTCCTGGAACATATGACTTCCGAAGGAAAGCTCCGGCATGTAACCCGCCTTACTGTATGCAACCTCCATAATTGCCGAAAAATGGCTGATTTCAGCATAGACTACAGGCACACCCAGCTCCGGCGAGGAAGTGCCGATCCGTCCCGGAGTCACAAACAGTATATTTTTATTCTGATTTTCAAAATATCGATTAACTGCCCCGACTGCTCTTGCTATATTGGGCTTTTTAGCATATGGATAATTGTAATATTCATGGGGATCCACATAAATAACCACATCTATTCGCTGCTTGCGTGAGGAACCCATAACATTTCTCACAATATGAAAAAAAGTATCTTCTTTTTTGCACACCGGTATTTTAACAGATTCCGTATCTCCTGTCTGAAGAGGACGGCACTGAAGAAGATTAATCAGAAACTCTCCCGTCTCCGAAATATTTACTGTATATTCAATGTCCACTGCTTTACCGTAATGCTCCTGAAGCTTTGTGAGGATTTCCTGCATACAATCGATAAATTCCTGATTCTTTATCAGCTGTCCGCAATCCGCAAACAGAATATCCCTGTATTCTCCTCTGTCCCGGAACATTCTTTCCGTATCCCAGTCATGGGAAAACATATATTTACGCTGCCAGGAAGGAATCAGAGGCAGCATATCTTCCACCGGACAGTTTTCCAGCTGATTTTTTTCCAGATTTAACACATCCATACGATGCTGAGAAAACTTGTGATGCTGGGATACAGAACCAAAGGTTGTCATCTCAGGTGCATCCAGATTGACCAGTCTCGGATAATCCCCCGGCGTGCGGTCTACTGCCCGTGTTCCAAGGCCCACCACAAGTCTTAGCATACCGGCTTTTGGATCCAGCTCTTTGCTCCACGGATAGCTGTTATAGGAATACCCCACACCTGCCGCCATGGGGAAATAATACTGTTCCCACCTGGAGCCGGATACTCTCTGCACAAGCAAAGCCATCTGCTCATCTTTTTCCAGCAGACCTCTGACTCTGCGGTATTCCAGCGCAGACGGAGACATGGTGCTTGCATATACCTTTCTGATGGCATCCTGGAAAAATGTCATTCTTTCCTCCATAGATCCTGCATTTACACAAAAGACTGATTCATATTTTCCGGCAAAGGCATTTCCGAAGCCGTCCTCAAGAAAACTGCTTGACCGCACGATCACAGGACTTGTCCCGAAATAATCCAGCAGACGCTTAAACTGACTGCGGATATTTCCCGGGAATACACCGGAAAGTAATTTTTCTCTTAACTTTTCAGCGGCCTCCCGATCCTCCGGATGTCTCTTCTGGTACATCCACAGACGCCAGCAGTCATTATGTATAATATATGTATAATAAATATCAGACGCAATATAGTAGGAATCATGGGGCTCAAGATGTTTGCCTGCCAGCGGGCAGAAATCTCTTACGATCTTGCGGGCCAGCAGCATACCGCAGGCCTTTCCGCCGATCATTCCTGTTCCCACCATCCGGCCTTTTACTGTCATATAATCCCTTGCTGTAAAATAGCGGCGGATCAGCTCCCGGATTTTTTTGTCTCTGGTCATCATCATGCCGCACATCTTATCCAGATCTTCCTGCCCAAGCTTTCCTTCTGCCAGGTTCATACGCTCCTTAAGAAAAAAATCCTCCCAGGAGTCCTGCATCTGCTCACCTGCTCCGGCAGCCTCAAGAACCGTATAATACCGGCTCAGGGATGTGGAATACGTCATCGGATGAAAGCTTCTGTCCAGATCGATCCGGTGTGTCAGAAACATCTCTCCGTGATAGCGGTTCTCCACCTTTAAAGGCGTCAGGTAATAGCTGACTCCCGAAAAAAATACATCCAGAAAAACCTGTGCGGATTCTCTGATCCTGGAAACGGAATCGTAAGAATGAATTCCTCTCATCATTGGATAAAATGCCACCGAATTCCACTCCCTGATACAGGGACAGGTTACCCTCATGAAATTATCCATCATAAGATCTGAATACCATGCCTCCTGCAGTTCTGACAGGCAGTCAAACAAAAAGACAGCCCCTTCTCCCGCTTCCTCTATAATCTCATGAACAGACAGCGTAAACAGCTCAAATCCTATAGACGGATCAAGCTGATGGATTTTCAGTCCTGTCTGAATATCTGTCAATACCTTTTTACTTCCAAACCGGAGGTAAATAACATTTTTCCCTTCCTGAATCTGCTCTTTTAAAAACTCATCCGAAAAAAAGCGGAAGTGATCAAGTTCCTTCACACGAAAAACAACATTCTCTCCCGCTCTGATATAATCCAGTTTTTTGTCAAAACCTTCCATTCCTGACCTGATAATATTATCTGTCATATCTTGCCTCGCACAAAGCTCAATTCAGCAGCGCAACAGCCACATCGTTTACATTAGTACCTGTAGGTCCTGTAATAATCAATCCATCCACTGTCTTCAGAGCTGTATATGCATCATTGTTCTGTAAAACCGAAAAGACATCCATTCCCTCTTCTCTGAGGCGTTCCATGGTCTCTCCATCTACATAACCGCCTGCAGCATCTGTAGGACCGTCCGTTCCGTCACTGCCCACAGAAAACACACAGGCATTGGCAAGTCCCGCAATTCCCGGTGCTGCAGCAAGTGCAAGCTCCTGATTTCTTCCGCCTTTGCCTTTTCCTGTAAGGTGAACCACCGTCTCTCCGCCTGCAATATAACAAAGTGGCTTTTCATCCTTTGCATGTGTACGCAGAATGCTGGCAAACATGCTTCCGGCTTCTCTTGCCTCACAGCACAGCTCATCCGTAAGAAGAACGGGCTCGTATCCAAGCTTTAATGCCGCCGTCCTCGCTGCCTCACAAAGCTCACGTACACTTCCCGTAATCCGGGTAGTCACATTAGTAAGATTCTTCGGTGTTTCCTCCTGCATCAGTTCCTTCGCCTGTGCTGACAGGTTCAAATGATATTTTTCAATAACAGCATTTGCCTGCTCACATGTAGAAGAATCAGGATAAGCAGGACCGGATGCAATCATATCCAGTGGATCTCCCAAAATATCACTGAGCACAATGGCATAAACCTGTGCCGGCATACATGCCAGGGCAAAACGACCGCCCTTAACACCGGAAAGGCGTTTGCGGATAGTGTTCATTTCCACAATATCTGCTCCACAGGCAAGAAGCTGTTTCGTAATATTCTGCAGCTCTTCTCCCGGAATCAGCGGCTTTTCAAACAATGCACTTCCCCCTCCGGAAAGAAGGAAAATAACAGTATCTGTTTCCTTCAGGCCGCTGACTTTTTCCAGTGCTCTTTCGGCAGCGGCAAAACTGTTTTCATCCGGAACAGGATGTCCGGCTTCCCGGCACTCCACTCCCGGAATTTCGCCTTTAACATGGTCATATTTGGTAATCACAATTCCGTCATCCACATG
>JAXFBD010000020.1:0-78440 GCA_034118545.1 Blautia sp. | reverse complement strand
TTGATGATATTGATGCAATCGTAGCTCACAATGATGAGATGGCACTTGGTGCAATCATGGCAATTGAAGCGGCAGGTCTTAAAGCCGGTGAAGATATCATCGTAACAGGTGTAGATGCAATTGAAGACGGATGTAACGCAGTAAAAGATGGAACTCTGTTATCTACTGTATATCAGGATGCAGTTCTTGAGGGTGGCTTAGGTGTTGAGCTTTGCAGCCAGATCCTTAACGGAGAAGAGCCGGAAGAATACATCAACCTTATTGACATGACAAACTATACAAAAGACAACGTTGATGAACTGCTCGATACCTTATACAAATAAGGGCTGAGGAAAACGGAGAGCGCTATCGCCCCTGTAAATAGCCTTCTCAAATCTTCATAGGGGGACGGAATAATTTCGTTCCCCTATATTTTAAAACAGTTATTGTTAAAAAAATAATTAGCAAGTGAAAAATATGTAAAACACATAAGTTTTTGAAAGGAGCGGATTAAAAATGGAAGGAAAAATGAAAGTTGCGGTAATGACTGATATCAGAAAAATGGAAATCGAGGAAAGAGATATTCCACAGATTAAACCGGATGAGGTTCTTGTAAAAATTGAATACGTTGGAATCTGCGGTTCTGATATGCATTTTTTTGAATCAGGCAGAGTTGGAAACTGGATCGTTGATGAGCCGCTTGTACTTGGACATGAGTCCGGCGGAACTGTTGTGGAGGTTGGTGAAAACGTTACCAATCTTAAGGTCGGCGACAGAGTAGCTCTGGAACCGGGCGTTGGATGCGGCGAATGTGAAATGTGCAAAAAAGGTCTTTACAATCTGTGTCAGGATATGGATTTTATGGCAGTGCCTCATCAGAGAGACGGCGTATTCCTGGAGTATTATGCACATCCGGCAAAAATGTGCTTCAAGCTTCCGGATAATGTGGATACCATGGAAGGCGCGCTGGTAGAGCCTATGGCAGTAGGACTCCATGCAGTGAGTGTTTCCGGTGCAAAAATGGGACAGAGCGCAGTGGTTTTAGGATGCGGATGTATCGGTCTTGTTACTATCATGGCGCTGAAAGCTGCTGGTATCGATGAGATTTATGCAGTGGATGTTCTGGAAAAACGTCTTCAGAAAGCAAAAGAAGTGGGCGCTTCCATGATCATCAATGGAAAAGAACAGGATGCGGTTAAAGTGATTCAGGCTATTGGTGGATGTGATCTGGTATACGAAACTGCAGGTGCTGAATTTACAACTCTTCAGACAGCTAAAATGGTGAAAAAAGGCGGAGCTGTTACTTTAGTTGGCATGTGTGCAAATTCTGAGATTACATATGATATCGGAAGCTTAAGCGCAGCTGAAGCACGTCTGTATACGATCTTCCGTTACAGAAATCTTTATCCGACAGCGATTAAACTGATCAGCCAGGGTAAACTTCCGGTGAAATCCATCGTTTCCCATGAGTTTGATTTTAAGGATATCATTCATGGCATTAATTACAATATCGACAACAAACAGGATGTGATCAAAGGCGTTATTAAAATGTAGTAAAACAGGAGGTTGTGGTTTTTTTACAGTTCTTTGTGATAAAAAATCACAACCTTTAGAAATTATAAGGAGATAGGATGTTATGAAAAAAATACTGAATTCTGATGTTTCTAATGTAGTAGAGGAAATGCTTACAGGTTATCTGCTGGCATATAAGAAATTATATAAAAAGATTGGCGAATACAATGCATTTAAATACAGAGCTAACAGAAAAGATAAGGTTGCTCTTGTAATCGGTGGCGGAAGCGGCCATGAGCCTTTGTTTTCCGGCTTTGTAGGTGCCGGTCTTGCAGATGCATGTGCAAGCGGAAATATCTGTGCATCTCCCAATCCGGAGCTGATTTATGAGACCGCAAAAGCAGTGGATCAGGGAAAAGGCGTTTTGTTTATATATGGAAATTATGCAGGAGATAATCTGAATTTTGACATGGCAGAGGAGCTTTGCCGGGCAGATGGAATAAAAACGGCTCATGTACGTGTATGGGATGATTTCGCATCTGCACCAAAAGAAAGAATCACTGACAGACGGGGAATTGCAGGTGACATTTATGTAATCAAGATCGCAGGAGCTGCATGTGATGCAGGTCTTGATTTTGAAGAAGTGGTACGTATCACAGAGAAGGCAAGAGATAATATGAATACCATCGGTCTTGCCACTTCTCCGGGAACTCTGCCGGGAAATGATAAACCTACCTTTGAGCTGGCAGATGATGAGATGGAATTCGGTATGGGTCTCCACGGTGAGCCTGGAATTGAGCGGACAAAGATGATGTCTGCTGACGATATGGTAGACAGAATGTATAAAGAAATAAAAGAGGAAATGCAGTTAAGAGGAGGAGAAAGAATTGCTGTCCTTGTTAATGGACTTGGTTCTACGCCTCTTCTGGAGCTGAACATTGTATATTACGATTTATATAAACGTCTGATGAAGGACGGACTGATCGTTCACGATGCGGAAATTAAGACGTTTTGTACCTGCATGGAAATGGGCGGATTTTCTATTTCCATTCTTCGTCTGGATGATGAGCTGATCAAATATTATGACGCACCATGCTATTCTCCGTTCTATGCAAAAGGTGAACTGACCGGCGCATCCAATACAGAGGAAGTGGAAGATGAGGAAGAAATCGAATTCGACGAAAATGATGTGGAAGCAGCGGAAATCACAAGAAGTAAAGAGGGCGTTCTCAGCGTACTGAACGTGGAAGACACAAGAAATATGCTGATTTATGTTGCGGACAAAATTATTGCGAAGAAACCTTATCTGACAGAGGTTGACAGTGCCATCGGTGACGGCGACCACGGAATCGGAATGGCAGGCGGTATGCAGAAAGCAAAGAAAAAGCTTCTGAAAATGCAGGGAACAGAAAACGTTTATGAAATCTTTGAAACAGCAGGACAGGCTATGCTAATGTCCATGGGTGGTGCCTCCGGTGTAATCTTTGGAAGTCTTTACCTTGCAGGTGCCAAAGGAATGGAAGCAAAAGGAGTTCTTGTTCCTGAGGATATTGCAAAAATGGAAAGAAAGAGTCTGGCTGCCATTCAGGAGAGAGGCGGTGCACAGGTTGGTGACAAGACAATGGTAGATGCACTTGCACCGGCTGTAGAAGCACTGGAAGCCAATGCAGATAAAGGACTTCTGGAAATGCTCAAAGCAGCAGAGGAAGCAGCAAGACAGGGTATGGAGGATACCAAGAAATATGTTGCAAAATTCGGCCGTGCAAAATCGCTTCTTCAGAGAGCAGTAGGACATCAGGATGCAGGCGCAACCTCCGTATACTTTATTTTCCAGGGAATGAGAGAATTTGTAGAGGACAAAATGGTATAAAATATGTTAGTTTCGATGAAAGAAATTTTGGAAAATGCCAGAGAGAATCACTATGCGGCAGGTGCTTTTGACTGCACATCCCTGGAATCGGTGATGGCGATCACAGAAGCGGCGGAAGAAATGAATGCACCGGTTATCCTTCAGTTTGCTGAATCCCATGAGCATCTGATCCCTCTGGATGTGATCGGACCGATTATGGTTCGTATGGCTGAGCGGTCAAAGATTCCAACGGCAGTTCATCTGGATCACGGGACATCACTGGAAATCTGTAAAAAGGCAGCAGAGCTGGGTTTTAATGCAGTCATGATTGATGCTTCCGCAAAGGAATACGAGGAAAACTGTGCACTTACCCGTAAGGTGGTGGAATTTGCACATAAAAACAACATTTCTGTTGAAGCGGAGCTGGGACATATTTTCACATCAAAGGCAGGAGCATCGGAAGGTGATGACAGTAATTACAGTGAGTCGGAAGCCTATACAGACCCGCAGATGGCCAGAGATTTTATTGAAAAGACAGATGTGGATGCGCTGGCCATTGCTTTCGGAACCGCTCACGGAATCTATACAGAAAAGCCAAAGCTGGATCTGCTAAGGATTTCTCAGATAAAAGCAGCAAAAGATATTCCATATGTTATGCATGGGGGCTCAGGACTTCTGGAGGACGAATATAATCAGGCCGTGGCAAACGGAATCTGCAAAATTAATTACTATACATATATGTCACTAGCCGGAGGAAAAGCAGCTGCAGAATATCTTAAGAATATCGAAGGCAAAAATATTTATTTTGAAAGCATTGCAAAGGTCGGTACAGAGGCAATGAAGCAGGATGTAAAAAAAGCCATACGGTTGTTTGGCTCTGCAAGCCGTGCATAGCTTTCGGGAGAAAGGAATATGGGAAAAAAGCTTTATTTTGGAAGCAATTTTAAAATGTATAAAAATGTGAAGGATACACTGGAGTATCTGGAAGAGTTTTCACAGGCAGTGAAAGATCTGGATAAGGAGGATGTTCAGTTTTTCTTTATCCCTTCCTACACATCTCTTCAAAGTGCCTCTGAATGTGCAAGCCGGAGCTGCTATATGCTGGGTGCACAGAATATGTGCTGGGAGTCAGAAGGACAATTTACTGGAGAAATCTCACCGGAGATGCTGAGAGAGCTTGGAATGGATCTTGTTATGGTGGGACATTCCGAAAGACGTCATGGATTTGGTGAATCCAATGAAATGGAAAACAGAAAAGTGAAGAAGGCTCTGGAATATGGCTTTACCACACTGCTGTGTGTAGGAGAAACGCTGGAGGAAAAACAAGTTGGTGTCAGTGCGGAAATTTTGCGTATACAGCTGAAAATAGGACTTCATGGTGTGGGCAGGGATAAAGTCTCCAAAATATGGATTGCCTATGAGCCGGTATGGTCAATTGGGGTAAACGGCACTCCTGCATCGGCAGATTATGCAGAAGAGATGCATAATGTGATCAGGGAATGCCTTGCAGAAATCTTTGGAGAGGAAGGAAAAGAAATTCCTGTTCTGTATGGCGGAAGTGTAAATTCCGAAAATGGCAGTGTGCTGATCTCCCAGCCGGATATTGACGGATTATTTACCACGCGTACAGCTTTCCAGATTGAAAAATTTGTAAAAATTATCAAGGATGCTATAAAAGAGAGGAACAGCTTATGAAAATCGCAATAGGATGTGATCCAAATGCAGAAAAAGAAAAACAGGATATTATTAAATATATTCAGGACAAGGACTATGGAGAGGTAACAGATTTTGGCAGTGATGATCCAATCTATGCCAATGTTGCCATTAAGGTTGCAGAAGCCGTTGCATCCGGCGAGTTTGACAGAGGAATTCTTCTTTGCGGAACAGGAATCGGGATGTCCATTGCTGCGAATAAAGTAAAAGGTGCGTATGCTTCTCTTGTTTCTGATGTGTATTCCGCTCAGAGAGCACGCCTCAGCAACGATGCCAATATTCTATGTATGGGAGCGTTTACTACCGGAAGTAAAGAGAGAGAACTGTTTACCACAGAATTCCTCACAAAGGAATTTGTAAAAGGCTGCGGTTCTCAGCCGAAAGTGGACCGTTTTGTAGAATATGATTTAAATAGAATATAATTTGACAGAAAAGAGAGGGTGTTGTATTCTATTGATAGAAAACAAGAACGTTTATCAATAATCCGGAGGAAAGGAATATGACACTAAAGGAGCTGGCAGTTGGTAAGACCGCAACGGTTTTGCGTGTTGGCGGTGAGGGAGTTTTAAGACAACATTTTCTGGATATGGGAATTATTCCCGGGGTGGATGTGACAATGGTTAAGTTCGCGCCCATGGGAGATCCGGTGGAAGTGCGGGTTCACAGTTTTGAGCTGACTCTCCGTCTGGCGGACGCAGCCAAAATAGAAATTGAAAATATCAGAGATAAACAAAACGAGGAAGAAGGTCAGCATCATAAGAAACGGATCGAGCATCCGGGACTTGGTGAAGGGGGCAAATATCATACCAAGGCAGACGAGAATCCCATTCCTGATTCGGAAATTCTGACCTTTGCTCTGGCGGGGAACCAGAACTGTGGAAAAACAACGCTTTTTAATCAGCTTACAGGGGCCAATCAGCATGTGGGGAATTTTCCTGGTGTTACGGTAGATCGAAAGGATGGTCAGATCAGAGGGCACAAGCAGACTCTGGTAACAGATCTTCCGGGAATCTATTCCATGTCACCTTATTCCAGTGAGGAAATTGTGACAAGACAGTTTGTACTTAATGAACATCCCAAAGGGATTATCAATATTGTGGATGCCACTAATATAGAAAGAAATCTTTATCTGACCATGCAGCTTCTGGAACTGGATATCCCCATGGTACTGGCGTTAAATATGATGGATGAGGTCAGAGAAAACGGCGGTTCCATTCGTGTCAATGAGATGGAGGAAATGCTGGGGATCCCTGTGGTTCCCATCTCCGCTGCCAAGAACGAAGGCATCCAGGAGCTGATCAGCCATGCCATTCATGTGGCGAAATATCAGGAGCGCCCGGGGCGCCAGGATTTTTGCGAGGATAAAGGAGAGGGTGCGGCTGTACATAGATGTCTTCATGGAATCATGCATCTCATCGAGGATCATGCAAAGCTGGCAGGGATTCCGGTTCGTTTTGCCGCATCCAAGCTTGCAGAAGGAGATGCGAGGATTCTGGAACGGCTTGGACTGGAAGAAAATGAAAAGCAGATGCTGGAGCATATGATCGTGCAGATGGAACGGGAGAGAGGTCTTGACAGAGCAGCCGCCATGGCAGATATGCGTTTCGGCTTTATTACAAAGGTCTGCCAGGAGACTGTGGTAAAGCCCAGGGAGAGCAGGGAGCACCGAAGAAGTGTGGCAATTGACAGGATCCTTACCGGAAAGTACACGGCTATCCCGGCTTTTATCGGAATTATGGGGCTGGTGTTCTGGCTTACTTTTAATGTGATCGGTGCATTTCTTTCGGATATCCTGGATATGGCAATCGGCTGGCTTTCAGATTCAGTGGCAGCTATGCTGGCGGCGGCTCATGTAAACAATGTGCTGCAGTCTCTTGTGATAGACGGGATTTTCAACGGTGTGGGAAGTGTTTTGAGTTTCCTGCCGGTTATCGTCACACTCTTTTTGTTTTTATCACTTTTGGAAGACAGCGGATATATGGCAAGAGTTGCTTTTGTGATGGATAAGCTGCTGCGTAAGATCGGTCTTTCCGGACGGAGTATCGTGCCAATGCTGATCGGCTTCGGCTGTACTGTTCCGGGAGTTATGGCAAGCAGGACTTTGCCCTCTGAGCGTGACCGTAAGATGACTATTTTGCTGACGCCTTATATGAGCTGCTCCGCAAAGCTTCCGATTTATGGATTTTTTGCTGCCGCTTTCTTCCCTGAATATGCGGCGCTGGTGATGATCGGTCTTTATTTTCTGGGAATTGTTGTGGGGATCCTCATGGCATTTTTGCTGAGAAAGACCATGTTCAGCGGCGAGGCAGTTCCTTTTGTTATGGAGCTTCCCAATTACCGGCTTCCGGGTATAAAAAATGTGGCGCAGCTTTTGTGGGAAAAAGCCAAAGATTTTCTCCAGAGAGCGTTTACGGTGATTTTTATTGCTACGATTATAATCTGGTTTATGCAGACCTTTGATATCCGGTTGAATGTGGTGACAGATTCCAGGAACAGTATGCTGGCGGCAGTTGCAGGCTTTATAGCTCCTGTATTTAAGCCTTTGGGATTTGGAGACTGGAGGATCTGTACGGCACTGATTTCAGGATTTATGGCAAAGGAAAGTGTGGTTTCCACGCTGGCTGTTCTTGTGGGCGGCGCGGCAGGCCTTAGTGGATTGCTGACGGCAAAAGCGGCAGCAGGACTTCTGGTATTCTGTCTGCTTTACACTCCCTGCGTTGCAGCCATTGCTTCAGTGAAAAGAGAACTGGGAGGCCGCTGGGCTTTTGGCGTAGTAATCATGCAGTGTGTGGTTGCCTGGATCGCGGCACTTGCAGTGAGCCTGAGTGCAGGCTTTTTCTGAAAATAAAAAGTGCTAGGTGCACGTGTTACTTTTTATTTTGCAGTAAGAAGAAATACAAAGTAAGCGGCGTATGAAAGAAGGAGGATGATTCCGCCGGTTCGTTCCAGTTTCTTTTTGCGGAAGGTGAGCAGCCATAAAAGGATGCCGGTGCCGATGGCAATGACAGTGTCAGGAATGAAAGCAGCGGAAAATGTAATGGGAGTGATCAGGGCAGTGGTGCCAAGCACAAAGAGAATATTGAAAATGTTGCTGCCCACAATATTTCCGATGGCGATGTCTGCGTTTCCCTTTCGTGCGGCATTAACAGAGGTAAAGAGCTCCGGAAGGGAGGTTCCCAGTGCCACAATGGTCAGTCCGATAAAACGTTCACTCATGCCCAGTATTCTGGCCAGGCTGGAAGCGGCATTTACAGTTACGTTGCTTCCCCATACGGTGAGAACGAGACCGGCGGCACACAAAATAAGCAGTTTGGGAAGAGAATAGTGCTGCATTTCTGCTGTGATGATCTCTTTATTTTTGCGGGCAGACTGCACGAGATAAAACATGTAGAGTAAAAAGGCAATCCATAGAATAATTCCCTCTGCCATGCTGATGGAATTTCCGGTCATTCCCAGAATAAGGAGCAGAACAGTGATCAGAATCATGTAGGGGATTTCCCTCCAAATGGTGCTTTTGGATACAGCCAGTGAAGTAACCACTGACGAAAGTCCCAGAATAATCAGAACATTGAGAATGTTGCTTCCTACAACGTTGCCTACGGAGATGCCGGCGTTGTTTTTGAGGGCGGCGGTGATGCTGACGGCTGCCTCCGGACTGCTGGTACCCATAGCGACGATGGTGAGTCCGATGATGAGTTGTGGAATCCCGAATTTTTCGGCCATTTTGGAGGCACCCTCCACAAACCAGTCGGAACCTTTTACAAGCATTATAAAGCCTGCTGTGATGAGAAGAAGCTGAATGATAATTTCCATGTGTTTATCCTTCCTTTCTATCTATGATAAATAATTCTTTGGCAGCAAAAAAGCGAGGCTTTTGCTGCATGAAAAATACAACAAAAGTCTCGCCGCTTAGTTATCTACCGGACCGGATACGTAAAACATATTTACGTTCAGGTCGTACTGACGATAGGATAAACATCAGAAGATGCCAGCTACTCCCTTTTCTGCTTTTATTATATCGGATTTTTATGAAATGTAAACCGGAAAATGGAAAAAAACTGAGAAAATCTAATTGACAGTTTTTTCTCATTATGATACATTATGAGAAGTTGAGGGAGTAGTCAGCCGGAAGGCGGTATATCAACATAATGGCGAGAGCCTGGTATGCCTTAATTGATGAGACTCACGGATAGTATACATTGCTGTACGTGGGCCTGAGTGTGAGATTTTATGAGCGGATACAGTGATGTATCCGCTTTTTACTGTGCAGACTTTGTTTTTACTATTACAAATCAGGAGGAAAACAAAATGGGAATTTGGGAATTGATTTTACTTGCAGTGGGATTGTCTATGGATGCATTTGCGGTGTCTGTCTGTAAGGGACTGGCTATGCAGAAGGTCACCATAAAAAGTGCAGCTATATGCGGTGTATGGTTTGGCGGATTTCAGGCACTGATGCCCATGATCGGATATATTCTGGGATCACGTTTTGAAAAATATATAGACAGTATTGCTCCTTGGGTTGCTTTTGCCCTTTTGGCTGTAATAGGAATCAATATGTTTAAAGAAGCTTATGAAGAAGCTGAGGAAACGGATGCCGGACTGGATATGAAAACCATGTTTTTGCTTGCAGTGGCAACCAGCATTGATGCGCTTGCAGTGGGAATCACCTTTGCCTGTGTTCCCGTGTCTCTCTTTTCCGGAAGTGTGCTGATGAATACATTTGCAGCTGTTGTGATTATTGGAGTAATCACCTGTGTGCTTTCCTGCATCGGCGTAAAGATCGGTAATGCTTTCGGAATACGATACCGGGCCAATGCAGAAAAAGCAGGTGGTCTGATTTTGATTCTAATTGGTGTGAAAATTCTTCTGGAGCATTTTGGCGTTTTATAAATGCTCCAGAAAATGCTCCAGGAATATATGGGCAGGGCCGCCATGTCGGATATTGGTACGGGCTTCCTCAAAGGAAAACCAGGTGGCCAGATCCACCTCATCTGTCATTCCTTCCAGTGAATCGCTGTTGGCCGTGCAGGAAAAGTTCAGCAAAAGCGTGTTGCTTTTTTCGTAATACAGGCTTTTGTTAAAGTGAAGGTCTGACACAGTCAGACCGATTTCTTCTTTTACTTCCCGTACGACCGCATCTTCTGCACATTCCCCTTTATTAACATAACCTGCTACCAGAATATAATCTTTTCTGCCATATTGCTGGATCAGCAGTATCTTATCCTGAGACGGATTCATAACGATCATGCTTACTGCCGTATTAAAAACAGGAAAACGAAAAGCCCTGCATACGGGACAGTAAGGGATCATTCCTTCTTTTTCCAGATATTTCAGTTCCAGCTTTGCGCCGCATTCCATACAATGTTTCATGACGGACTCCTCTATTTAATGATCGTACCTGTCTTTTCACGGTAGCCGGCTTTGGCATGGCTGATATCGGTGATGATCGTGCGGCGTCCCGGGCCTTTTTCCAGGAAAGAGATGCCTGCTTCGAATTTAGGAAGCATGGAGCCGGGCGCAAACTGGTTGGCAGCCATATATTCTTTCGCCTGATCTACAGTGATTTCCTCCAGATATTCTTCATTGTCAGAGCCAAGATTCAGGCTGACGCGTTCCACACTGGTGAGAATCATCAGAGTGTCTGCGGATAATTCTTCTGCCAGAAGACCGCTTGCCAGATCCTTTTCAATAATTGCGCTGGCACCGTGAAGGTCGATTCCCTGTTCCATTACAGGGATTCCGCCACCGCCGGCAGCAATGACAATCTGTCCTGCATCAACCAGAGTACGGATGGTTTCCAGTTCAACGATTTTCTGAGGCTTAGGTGCGGCAACGATTCTTCGGAAGCCGCCTTCCGGAACCTCTGTAACAAAGTTTCCTTTATATTCTTCTGCTTCTGCTTCCTCTGCTGTTAAAATACGTCCGATGATTTTCTCCGGTTCTGCAAATGCGTCATCATAAGGGTCAATGACAACCTGGGTAAGGACAGTACATACAGGTTTATAAATACCGCGGGAAATCAGTTCTCTGCGAATGGCATTCTGCAGGTCATAGCCGATATATCCCTGGCTCATTGCGGAGCATACAGACATGGGTGCAAATGTATAATCAGGATGTGATTTGCCAAATTCATTCATGGCAGTGTGGATCATGCCCACCTGCGGGCCGTTGCTGTGGGAAATGACAATCCGGGTGCCTTCTTCCGCAAGGTCGGCAATTGCTTTGGCAGCCTGCAAAGTGGCAATTTTCTGTTCCGGCAATGTGGTTCCGAGAGCTCTGTGGCCCAGTGCAACTACTACGATTTTTTCGCTCATAGGTAATACCTCATTTCTCTGGAATAATAATATAAACATTATAAAAGACAGGGATTGGAATTGCAATAGAATCTTTTGACGCTACAGAAAAAGCCGCCTGAATAAAACAGGCGGCCTTTTTCCGTTTAATTTTTGAGGGGGGAGATAGAGAGTGGTTTTTCATCTATCCAAAATATATTATAAGGAAAAAATATGTGCAAAGTGTGTCACAAATATAAAAGAAAAAGAAAGAATATAAATTAAATTTAAAGAAATTTTATAATTTTTATAGCTTCTTGAGTTTTATAAAGGAATATGTTAAGGTGAACTTGTCTTTTTTCACATCATGCCATTTCGGCAAAGTACCCATTTATTTTTTTGATTAAACGACTCTTACTTTTAAAGATATAAGTGAGCCAGAGCGTGCCTGAAAAGGAGGAATGCCTATGTTTGCAGCCTGAATCAGCTTTCTGCTGATCAAAAGAGCTTCAATATTGAAAAGAATTCCGGACTTGCCGGCAGGGAAACCAGAGAAAAAAGTCCAAAAGCAAGCGCTGAAGCCAGCAAAACGGACATTTCAGCGTGAAATAGAGGAAATATGTCCAAAAACACTGAGGCAAGGAAGGAATTCCGGACCTGCCGACAGGAAAAACCAAGAAAAAAGTCCAAAAGCAAGCGCTGGAGTCCGCAGAATGGACTTACTGGCGAAAAACAGCAAAAATATGTCCAACACGCCGCATTAAGGTGTTGTCTGGTGATAAATTCTTTGGAAAAGGGTAAATGTTAAGTACCTTTACAGTTACGTAAAAAGATTATAAAGGGGGAAATTATGATAAATAAAAGAGAAAATAAAAAGAAAATTGTGGGAATAGCTTTTATGTTGGTAGCCGTGGAGACCTGCAGAATGCTGTCCACAGAAGTGAATGTTATGGCAGAAGCGCAATCCGGGATCGTAATGGAGAGCAGTGCTGTTTGGAGGGAAGCGGAAAGCTTTAAAGGTGATTTAAATATTACCGTCAAAGGACTGGGACAATGGATTGAAAATACAGAAATCCTGAATTCAGATGAGCAGGAGAAATTTTCAGCGGGGTTTCAGGAAGAATATCTGGAGTGGCATGATAGCATAGCAGATTTTACAGATGAAGAGAATTTATGGGATGCATTTATATATCCGGAAACAGAATCAGAAGAGCCAAACAATCCAGAAGAAGCGAACGAAGAAGAGTCAGAAGATGAACCGGAAGAGGAACAAGATAATCCGGAAACAGAATCAGAGGAGCCAAACAATCCAGAAGAAGAGACCGAAGACGAACCGGAAGAGGAACAAGACAATCCGGAAACAGAATCAGAAGAGCCCAACAATCCGGAAGAAGAGACCGAAGACGAGGCAGAAGACGAACCGGAAGAGGAACAAGACAATCCGGAAACAGAATCAGAGGAGCCAAGCAATCCGGAAGAAGAGAACGAAGACGAGGCGGAAGAAAGCAATTTGACTGGACAGGATGAAGAAAGGGCAGAGTATGTGCTGAAAATCTGTCTGTCCCGATTTTTCATGGCAGATGAGCAGATGCTGCCGTCGGGCTGTTCCATAGAATACAGTGACAGTGAACTGCAGGAGATTCAGACATCTTCCCAGGTGGTTTCTTATAATATAGAAGAAAGTCAGTGGAAAAAAGAAGAAATCTCTCTGACTGTTCCTGTTATTTTGCGTCCGGAGTATCGTCTGACGCAAGAGGAAAGGTATCCGTTATGCGGAGAGAATCAGGAAGGTGCAGGAATTCTGCAGGAAGAAAAAAGCATTTTTCTTATGGAAATAAATGAGGAAGAATCCCGAATTCTTGCAGAAATCACCGGTCCGCAGCTTAATGTACCAAAAAGAGATTTTTCGATAGAGCTGAAGCCGCAGGAGGAGAGCTTTAAAGCGGGACAGGAAGCATTATACAAAATCAAAGTAACAAATACAGGAGAACTTCCCATAGAAAATCTTTTGTTGAAAGGAAATCTTTCCTGTCCCAGACTGACATTTGAATGGGAGTCAGCAGAAGGGCTGGAAAGGACAGGGGCGACTGCAGTTCTTGACCGGCTGGAAGCGGGAAGTACCCGTGATTTTACCGCGGGAACTCTTCTGGGTGAGGGGCAGGAATCAGATCTGACCAACACAATAACTGCCGTACTGGATACTCCTGAGGGTGAAACAATAGAGCGCCAGGCGGAGATTACAAATAAGATTATTCCTCTCAAAGCTGCCTTTACAGTAAAAAAGACGGCAGATCGGAATACTGCAGTACCGGGAGATACCATAACCTATCAGATCTGTATTCAGAATACAGGAGAAAGAACACTGCATTCTGTGATCAGTACAGAACGTTTTATTAATGCCAAAATAGAGGTACACTTTCTGGAAAAGAACGGGGTAACGCTAAACGGTGACAAAACAAAGGCACTGATTTCTTCCATAAAACCGGGAGAAGGCTTTTTGCTGGAAGCCAGGGCGACAGTTCCTGAGAAAATTGCAGACGAAGAGCTGATCAATGAAGTAACGGTAAAGGCATCGGAAACAGAAGAAGAGAGTATTTCTGCGCAGTCTTCAGTCAGGATTGCCACGGCATCCTCAGAACAGGAAGAAACCGTGTCGGGTACAGAATCCCCGGAAACAGAAACCGGGGCGGTAAAATCCTCCAATGCAGCTACAGGAGACGAGGCAAAGACAGCAGTATATCTGCGGCTTCTGGTTTTTGCAGCAGCTCTGATGGTTTTCTGGGTATGCCTTCTGGTATGGGAGAAGAGCAAAAGGAAAAGTTGAAAACAATGGGCAGGTGTGCTATTCTATAAAAAAATATTCATATAAAAGCCAACTTATTTTGCGTATTTATGGAGGAAAAAATATGATATTATCATCCTTATTGGAACGATTGGAATATACGTGCCTGCAGGGAGATTTGCAGCAGGAGGTAACCACTGTAGTGTATGATTCCCGAAAAGCCCAGGAAGGCTCTCTCTTTATCTGCATCCGGGGAGCAGTGGCAGATGGACATAAATTTGTTCCTGATGTGGTAGAAAAAGGAGCAAAGGTACTGGTGGTGGAAGAACCGGTGGAAGTGCCCGGGGATGTTACTGTGATTCTGGTAAAAGATTCCCGTTATGCAATGGCATTTATCTCAGCGGCCTATTACGGGTATCCCGCAGAGCAGCTGAAAACCATTGGCATCACCGGAACCAAGGGAAAAACCACAACCACATATATGGTTAAGTCCATTCTGGAAAATGCAGGTTACAAGGTGGGACTGATCGGTACCATTGAAGCAATCATAGGAGATAAAGTGATCCCCGCTGCAAATACTACACCAGAATCTATGGTGATTCAGCAGTATTTCAGAGAAATGGCGGATGCAGGCTGTGACTGTGTGGTCATGGAGGTTTCCTCACAGGGACTGATGCTCCACCGGACCCAGGGATTTGTTTTTGATTACGGCATTTTTACAAATATTGAACCGGACCATATCGGACCAAATGAACATCGTGATTTTGAGCATTATCTTTCCTGTAAAGCGCTTTTGCTTCAGCAGTGCCGTGTGGGAATCGTAAACAGAGACGATGAGCATTTTGAACAAATCGTGAAAGATCACACCTGTCAGCTGGAAACCTATGGCTTTTCCCCGGAGGCTGACCTTCGTGCAGAAGATGCGCAGCTTGTGAGCGGAAAAGGATATCTTGGAATTTCCTATCACGTAAAAGGTCTGATGGATTTTCCGGTGGAAATTGATATTCCCGGAAAATTCAGCATTTATAATTCATTAACAGCCATTGCCATCTGCCGCCATTTTAAGGTTTCTGAAGAAAATATCATCAAAGCACTGAAGGTGGCAAAGGTAAAGGGCAGAATCGAAATGGTCAAAGTATCCGACGAGTTTACGCTGATGATTGATTATGCCCATAATGCCATGGCTCTGGAAAGCCTTCTTACTACTTTGCGTGAATATAATCCTCATCGTCTTGTCTGCCTCTTTGGCTGCGGCGGCAATCGTTCAAAGCTCCGCCGTTATGAGATGGGTGAGGTATCCGGCCGTCTGGCGGATCTGACTATCATTACATCAGATAACCCCCGTAACGAAGAGCCGCAGGCAATCATTGACGATATTAAGGTGGGAATGGCTAAAACCGATGGAAAATACGTGGAGATCATTGACCGCAAAGAGGCTATTGC
The DNA here is from genome assembly GCA_034118545.1 of Blautia sp. Taxonomy (GTDB): domain Bacteria; phylum Bacillota; class Clostridia; order Lachnospirales; family Lachnospiraceae; genus Blautia_A. The sequence goes on along the minus strand of JAXFBD010000020.1, from coordinate 62,887 downwards.
ATATGCCATTCATCATGGAGAACCAGGAGATATTGTGATTCTTGCAGGTAAAGGACATGAGGATTATCAGGAAATCAAAGGCAAAAAATATCCCATGGATGAAAGAGTCCTGATTGCGGATATTCTTGCAGGCAAATAGCCGGAGAGTGTAAGCAGATGATATATGCGGATGTCATAATCGATATATCCCATGAGAAGCTGGATAGGAGCTTTCAATACCGGGTGCCGGAGAAATTCCAAAAGGAGATCCGGACAGGAATGGTGGTTGCAGTCCCTTTTGGAAACGGGAACCATATCCGGAAGGGATATGTGGTCGGGCTTGGAAATGAGCCCGGATTTGAACCGGAGAAAATGAAAGAAATACAGGAGCTGTGCAGCGGGGAAGAAACAACGGAATCCAGGCTGATCGCTCTTGCAGCCTGGATGAAAGAGAATTATGGTTCCACAATGATCCAGGCTCTGAAAACAGTTCTTCCCATACAGGATAAATTGAAGGCAAAGGAAAAAAAATATATCTGTCTGGATATTTCACAGGAAGAAGCCAATGTCCTTCTTGCAGAACTTGAAAACAGCCGGTATAAGGCAAGAGCACGTCTTTTGCGGGAGCTTATTAAAGAGAAAAGGCTTGATTATACACGGGCTTCCAAAGAACTGGGGGCCTCACCTTCGGTTTTAAAATACTTTACGGAAAAGAATCTGGTTCGTGTGGAACGGGATGAGCTGTACAGAATGCCCATTCCTGAGGGAAGTCTTAAAAAAGAGGCAAAGCAGCCCTTAAACAGTATTCAGAAAGAGGCTGTTCTGGCAATTCTGAAAGAATGGGAAAAAGAACAGCCCAGACCGGTGCTGATCCGCGGTGTGACAGGAAGCGGAAAGACCCAGGTATATATGGAACTGATAGAGAAGGTTCTGGAACAGGGAAAGCAGGCCATTGTCCTGATACCGGAAATTTCTCTTACCTTTCAGACTGTACGGAGATTTTACGGAAGGTTTGGGGATAAGGTATCCATAATGAATTCCAGGCTTTCCCAGGGTGAACGCTATGATCAGTTTAAACGGGCAAAACGTGGGGAGATACAGGTGATGGTAGGTCCCCGTTCTGCTTTGTTTACTCCTTTTTCAAGGCTGGGGCTTATTGTGATCGATGAGGAACATGAGCCTACTTACAAAAGTGAGAACAGCCCCCGTTATCATGCCAGGGAAACTGCCATTAAGCGTGCTTCCATGGAAGGAGCTGCTGTTGTGATGGGGTCAGCCACACCCTCCCTGGAGGCTTTTTCAAGGGCAGAACAGGGAGAATATCTGCTGGTCCGTCTGGATGCCAGATTTGAGCAGCGAGCTCTGCCTGAGGTGGATATTGTGGACATGAGGGAGGAACTGCGTGCAGGAAACCGTTCTGTTCTTGGCCGTCACTTAAAAGCGGCCATCAGCGGATGCCTGGAAAAGAAGGAGCAGGTGATGCTTTTTCTGAATCGCCGCGGTTACGCCGGGTTTGTTTCCTGTCGTTCCTGCGGACATGTGATGAAATGCCCCCATTGCGATGTTTCTCTTTCTGAGCACAGCAATGGCAGACTGCTGTGTCATTACTGCGGCTATGAAACCCGTAAGCCGGAGGCATGCCCTGTTTGTGGTTCGCCGTATATCGGTGGTTTTAAAGCGGGTACCCAGCAGATTGAGCAGACCATTCAGAAAAATTTCCCGAAAGCCCGGGTGCTCCGAATGGATTATGATACTACACGAAGCAAGGACAGCTATGAAAAAATACTGGCAGCCTTTGCAGCCCGTGAGGCAGATATTCTGGTGGGGACCCAGATGATCGTAAAAGGTCATGATTTTCCGGATGTGACTCTGGTGGGAGTGCTGGCGGCAGATCTGTCTCTGAACGCAGATGATTACCGTTGTGCAGAACGCACCTTTCAGCTTCTGACCCAGGCGGTGGGGCGTTCCGGAAGGGGAAAAAAAGCCGGGACAGCGATTATTCAGACCTACCATCCGGAGCATTACAGCATTCAGGCAGCAGCAGTGCAGGACTATGAGGCATTTTACAGAGAAGAAATTGCTTACAGAGCAATGCTGGATTATCCGCCGGCGGCGCATATGCTGGCAGTACTGGGATCTTCGGAACAGGAAGATCTTCTGGAGCAGGGAATGTTTTATCTGGAAAAATTTGTTCAGAAGCTTAATTCCGGAGGGCAGCTTAAGATCATCGGTCCGGCGCCGGCATCTGTGGGAAAAGTAAAGGATATTTACAGAAGAGTTCTATATATAAAGAATGAAGAATATGCACTTTTGGTTGCATTGAAGGATAAGCTGGAAAAATACATTGAAATTAATTCCGGTTTTCGGAAAATATACATACAGTTTGATTTTAGCTGAAAGAGAGGATAAAAAAATGGCACTTCGAAAAATAAGAACAGAGGGAGATCCCGTTTTAAACAAAATAAGCAGACCGGTCAAGGAGATGACATCACGCAATCTTGATCTGATCTCAGATATGCTGGAAACAATGTATGACGCATGTGGAGTAGGCCTTGCAGCTCCGCAGGTTGGCGTATTAAAAAGAATCGTGGTAATTGATGTGGGGGAGGGGCCTATTGTTCTGATCAATCCGGAGATAATTGAAACAGCCGGAGAGCAGACTGGAGAGGAAGGCTGCCTCAGTGTTCCGGGAATGTCCGGGCAGGTTACACGGCCGAATTATGTAAAAGTAAAAGCACTGAATATCCATATGGAAGAACAGATTTATGAAGGTGAGGAGCTGCTGGCACGTGCTTTCTGCCATGAGCTGGATCATCTGGACGGCCATATGTACACAGAACTGGTTGAAGGAGAGCTTCATAAGGTCACATACGATGATGATGAAGAGTAGTGATCCTCTTTTTTTTCTGCATATGGTAAAGAAAATGAGCTGGGAGGAATATAGATGAGAATTGTTTATATGGGAACGCCGGATTTTGCCGTACCTCCGCTGAAAGCGCTTGCAGAAAGCGGTTACGAAATCGCAGGAGTTGTGACACAGCCGGATAAACCAAAAGGCCGGGGAAAGGCCCTGCAGGCCACACCGGTTAAGGAGGAAGCATTAAAATACAATTTTACAGTGTATCAGCCACAGAAGGTACGGGAGCAGGAATTTGTGGATACCCTTCGAAGTCTTGCACCGGATATCATTGTTGTTGCCGCCTTTGGCCAGATAATTCCAAAGAGTATTCTGGAGCTTCCGCCTCTGGGATGCATTAATATTCATGCATCGCTGCTTCCGAAATACCGGGGAGCCGCTCCCATTCAGCAGGCAGTGATCGATGGTGAAAAAGAATCCGGAGTAACCATAATGAAAATGGGGACAGGCCTTGATACCGGTGATATGATCTCCAGAGTTGTTGTTCCGATTACTCCCGGGGAGACAGGCGGCAGCCTTTTTGACAAGCTGGCTGAGGCAGGTGCACAGCTGCTTATTGATACCCTGCCGGCCATAGCTGACGGAACTGCCGTATATGAAAAGCAGCCGGAAGAAAGCCCCACACCTTATGCTGCCATGATTACCAAACAGATGGGGCTGATGGATTTTTCAAAGAAAGCAGAGGAGCTGGAACGACTTGTAAGAGGTATGAATCCCTGGCCAAGTGCATATACTTTTCTTAATGGCAAAACACTTAAGGTGTGGAAAAGTTCTGTGGGAGAAAGCATTTCGGGTCCGGATCCGGGAACGGTGATAAAAACGGATAAAAAAGGAATTTATGTTGCATGTAGTGACAGAGCGCTTATTCTTGAGGAAGTACAGCTGGAAGGAAAAAAACGTATGGATGCAGCCGCATTTCTGCGGGGATATTCGTTAGAAGAAGGGAAAACGAGATTTACTGATAAGAAGGAGTGATAATATGTATTATCCTTATGGCTTTTGGGGATTTGATCCCACCTATTTGCTGCTGATCATCGGCATGCTGCTGTCTCTCGCAGCTTCAGCAAAGCTGAAAAGTACATTTTCTGTATATAAAAAGGTACGGAGTGCATCCGGGCTGACAGGAGCGCAGACCGCTCAGAGAATCCTCAGTTCTGCAGGGATTTATGATGTTCAGGTGGTGGCGATTTCAGGAAGCCTTACGGATCATTATGATCCCAGAACGAAAAGAGTCTGCCTTTCAGAGGATGTTTTTAACAGAACATCGCTTGCGGCAGTGGGAGTTGCAGCCCACGAGTGCGGACATGCCATTCAGCATGCCACACGGTATGCCCCGCTGGATTTTCGTACCGCGATCGTACCCATTGCCAATATAGGCTCTACTCTTTCCTGGCCGTTATTTCTTGCAGGATTTATTTTGTCTGTGCGTCCGCTGCTGACAGCGGGTATCATTTTATTTTCTCTGGCTGTTCTTTTTCAGCTGGTGACACTTCCGGTGGAATTTAATGCATCATCCAGAGCGCTGAAGCTTCTGGAAAGTACAGGAATCCTGAGTGCACAGGAAAACAAAGGAGCAAGAAAAGTGCTGTCGGCGGCAGCAATGACTTATGTAGCCGCTCTCGCTTCATCTGTTTTGCAGCTTTTAAGACTGATCATTCTTGCAGGAGGAAGGGACCGTGATTAATGGAATCAATTCCAGAGAAATGATTCTGGAAATATTGTTGCAGATTGAAGAGGGGGAGCACAGTCACATTGCTCTGCGCAATGCTTTGAATAAATATCAGTTCCTGCCAAGACAGGAGCGTGCATTTATTACGAGAGTCTGTGAGGGAACGCTGGAATACAGGATTCAGATAGATTATATTATTGATTCCTTTTCCAAGGTTCCGGTAAATAAAATGAAACCGGCTATCCGGGAGATTTTAAGGAGTGCGGTTTATCAGCTGAAATACATGGACAGCGTTCCGGACAGCGCGGTCTGTAATGAGGCTGTAAAGCTGGCACAGAAAAAAGGATTTTACAATCTCAAGCCTTTTGTAAATGGCGTACTGCGTACCATTATCAGAGAGATGGGAATGCTTAAGTTTCCCAAAAAGGAAGAAGATGTTATCCGTTATCTTTCTGTACGGTATTCTATGCCGGAGGGGCTTGTACAACGCTGGCTGGATGCTTACGGGGAAGAAGTGACAGAGAAGATACTGGCAGACTTTCTGGAAGAAAAGCCCATTACTGTACGCTGCCGTACCTATCTGAATTCTGTGGAAAAAATCTGCCGCAGCATGGAGGAACAGGGCGTAAAGGTTACGCAGGCACCCTATCTTCCCTATGCAAAGAGAATATCGGATTTTAACCACATAATGACACTGGATGCATTTCTTCAGGGGCAGATACAGGTACAGGACGTAAGCTCCATGCTTGTGGCCGAGGTGGCCAATCCGCAGAAGGGTGACTATATTATTGATATGTGTGCGGCACCTGGCGGAAAAAGTCTCCATCTGGGGGACAAGATGGAAGGCTTCGGTACGGTGGATGCCAGAGATGTGAGCCAGTATAAGGTGCAGCTCATTGAGGAAAATGTACAGCGCACAGGTTCTATCAATGTGCAGGCAAAGGTACAGGATGCCACCATATTTGATGTGGAATCAGAATGTGCTGCAGATATCGTAATCGCAGATGTTCCCTGTTCAGGATACGGTGTGATCGGCAAAAAGCCGGAGATTAAATACAGAGCGGCAAAGCAGCGTCAGGATGAGCTGGTTGCTCTGCAGAGAACGATACTGAAAAGAGCTGCGGAATATGTGAAGCCCAGAGGTGCTCTGATTTTCAGTACCTGCACCATTGCCAGAGAAGAAAATGAAGAGAACATGATGTGGTTTATGAATAATTACCCGTTTAAACTGGAGAGTCTGGATCCGTATCTGCCAAAAGAGCTGCACAGCGAGACAACAGCACTGGGATATCTGCAGCTTTTGCCGGGAATACATAAAACAGACGGATTTTTTATTGCGAAATTCAGAAGGAAATAGAGAAAATGACAGACATTAAGTCGATGACAATAGAAGAACTGAAAGATTTGATGACCGGCCTGGGCGAAAAACCTTTCCGGGCAAAGCAGATTTACAGCTGGCTCCATGAGCATCTGGTAATATCTTACGAAGAGATGCGTAATATTCCGGCCAGCCTGAAGAAAAAGCTGGAGCCTTACCCGATTACGGCACTGGAAAAGGTGGATATGCAGATTTCAGCCATAGACGGGACCAGGAAATATCTGTTCCGTCTCAGTGACGGAAATGTCATAGAAAGTGTTCTGATGCGGTATAAGCACGGAAATTCTGTGTGTATTTCTTCACAGGTGGGCTGCCGTATGGGGTGTCGTTTCTGTGCATCTACCATAGGCGGACTGACCAGGTGCCTTCTTCCTTCTGAGATGCTGGATCAGATTTACAGGATTCAGGCAGATCTTGGTGAGAGGATTTCCAATGTGGTCGTGATGGGAACAGGAGAGCCATTGGACAACTATGATAATCTTCTGCGGTTTATCCATATTCTTACAGAGGAGGGCGGACTGCATATCAGCCAGAGAAATCTGACCGTTTCTACATGTGGCCTTGTACCGAAGATGTATGATCTGGCAGAAGAGAAGCTTCAGATTACGCTTGCACTTTCTCTTCATGCACCCAATGATGTGAAGCGCCGGGAACTGATGCCTGTTGCCAACCGTTACAGTATGGATGAGGTACTGGAGGCATGCCGCAATTATTTTGAAAAAACAGGCAGAAGGATTACTTTTGAATACAGCCTTGTAGCAGGGGTAAACGACAGTCAGGAGGATGCTCTGCAGCTGGCAGAGAGAATAGGCAGTCTGAACTGCCATGTGAACCTGATTCCGGTTAATCCCATTAAAGAACGGTCCTTTATCAGATCCACACGTCAGGCAGTGGAGAATTTCAAAATAAAACTTGAAAAATGTGGAATAAATGTTACTATTAGAAGGGAAATGGGCAGCGATATAGACGGTGCCTGTGGACAGCTCAGAAAAAGTTATATGGAAAAAACAGAAAGCGAGAAGTGACATGAGGATATATTCAGCTACTGATGTTGGACAGAAGCGGAAAATGAATCAGGACTATGTGTTCGCCTCCGAGGCTCCGGTTGGAAACCTTCCGAATCTGTTTGTCGTAGCCGATGGAATGGGCGGCCATAATGCGGGAGACTATGCTTCCTCTCATGCGGTAAAAATACTTGTGAATGAAATCAGAGAGGATACAGATTATAATCCTGTGAAGGTTATCCGTCATGCCATTGAAACTGCGAATACGGAAATTATAAATAAGGCGCAGAGTGAAGAAGGCCTTTATGGAATGGGAACCACCATGGTGGTGGCGACGATCGTGGGCAACTATGCCTATGTTGCCAATGTGGGAGACAGCCGCCTTTACGTGGTACAGAAGCAGATTCATCAGATTACAAGGGACCACTCATTAGTTCAGGAGATGGTACGAATGGGAGAAATCAGTGAAGAAGAAGCACGTTTTCACCCTGATAAGAATATTATCACCAGAGCGCTGGGTGCGGAGAGGACAGTGGATGTGGATTTCTTTGACCTGCAGCTTGAGCCGGGGGAAACGATTCTGATGTGCTCAGACGGGCTGAGTAATATGGTCAATGATAAAAAGATGGAAGAGATCATATTGAATCCGGAGGCTGATCTGGCCAGCAAGGGACGGCTTCTGATCCGGGAAGCCAATCAGAATGGCGGTAAGGATAATATTGCAATTGTTTTGATAGAACCATTCACAAATGAGGTGGAAAAATGTTAAAGACAGGTATGATTATAGCGGAACGCTATGAAATATTAGGTAAAATCGGAACCGGCGGCATGGCGGATGTTTATAAGGCGAAAGATCATAAGCTGAATCGTTTTGTGGCTGTAAAGGTTCTGAAGGCGGAATTCAGGGAAGATAAAACTTTTATCCGCAAGTTTAAGAGTGAGGCTCAGGCAGCAGCCGGTCTTACACACCCCAATATTGTAAATGTATTTGATGTAGGCGATGATGAAGGCGTATACTACATCGTTATGGAACTGATAGAGGGCATTACACTGAAGGAGTATATTTCCAAAAAAGGCAGGCTCTCTATTAAAGAGGCTACCAGTATTGCCATTCAGGTTTCCATGGGACTGGAGACAGCCCACAGTCACGGTATCGTTCACCGTGATGTGAAACCTCAGAATATTATTATTTCCACAGACGGAAAGGTAAAGGTAACAGATTTTGGTATTGCAAGGGCAGCATCTTCCAATACCATCAGTTCAAATGTGATGGGATCTGTCCATTACAGTTCTCCTGAACAGGTTCGAGGGGGCTACAGTGATGAAAAGAGCGATATTTATTCTCTCGGAATCACCATGTATGAAATGATCACCGGAAGAGTTCCCTTTGATGGGGATACTACAGTAGCCATTGCCATTAAGCATCTTCAGGAAGAAATGGTTTCACCGGGTGTTTATGCGCCGGATCTTCCTTACAGTCTGGAACAGATTATTTACAAATGTACCCAGAAGAGTGTGGATCGCCGTTACAGCTGTATGGAGGAAGTGATTGCCGATCTGAAGCATTCTCTTATTGATCCGCAGGGAGATTTTGTCAAGCTGGCTCCGGTGAATACAGACGCAAAGACCGTGGTAATTTCCGAAAAAGAACTGGGAGAGATCAAGCATACTCCTAAACAGGTTTCCAAGCAGGAGCTTGAGGGTGCTGACGGAGATTACGGTGACAGCGATTATGACAGTGAAGAAGATGAGGATGAGAGTTATAAACGACGTCAGCGCCAGAGAAGCAAACGGCGAAAGAAAAAAACAGTAAGCCGCGCTGTTACTATTGTGGCGCTTCTGGCGGGAGCTGCCGTACTCATTGGACTGATTATCTTTATCGGTCATGCCTCCGGACTTCTGGGAGAAAAAGAACCTGACACAACCCAGCAGACACAGGTTGAGACAGATGAAAATGAAGGTATGGTCCAGGTTCCTGATCTTGTGGGAAAAACAGAAGAAGAGGCAAAGGCTCTCACAAACGAAGCTCACATTGGAATACAGATGATGGGTGAGGAGGCTTCCAATCAGGAAAAGGGAAGAATTTCTTCTCAGGATATACCGGCAGGAACTATGGTGCAGGAGTATTCCACACTGAAATATTATATCAGCAAGGGCTCACAGGCTATCACAATTCCGGATACGGACGGACGGACCGGTATTGAAGCTCAGCAGCTTCTGGAGGATATGGGCCTTGTGGTAGAGGTGCAGAAGGAATACAGCGATCTGGATGATAACGGTTATCCCCTGGTGGATCCGGGATACGCATATTATACAATGCCGGAGGCGGGAAGCAGTGCCAAGTCCGGTGATACCATAACCCTTGTGATCAGCCGTGGCGTTGATTACGGTGACAGTGCCGAGGTTCCCAGTGTTGTAGGCATGACTCAGAATGATGCGATTACCACTCTTGGTAAATTTGTTGATATTAATATTGAAAAAGAAATGAATCCTGACATTGCTGCAGGCGAGGTCATTTCTCAGAATCCGGAAGCATATTCCTATGCAGATCCGGATCAGCCGATTACCATTACGGTAAGTACAGGAAGTCAGGATCCGGCGGCAGCAGAATCTGCTCAGGCACCTGCCGCAGATACGGCTTCACCGGATACCACATCAGATACCACTGCAGATACATCCGGATTTAATGACAGCTCTGCTCTGGCAGACGGAACCTGGAAATGTACACAGCGTCTGAATACACCTACAGGTTATCAGGGCGGAAACATCCGTCTTGAGCTTGTTCAGGATGTGGGTGGACAGCTGCAGGCTTCCATTGTTCTGGATGGACAGAAGGTGGAATTTCCGTACAAGCTGGATATTACAGGAGCATCCGGAGTCAGCGATGGGACCCTGTATTTATACGAAGAAATCGGCGGAGAATATGTGGAACTGGGTCATTATGGCATTTCCTTTGAAAAGGCAGAGTAGTTCATGCAGGGAAAGATCATAAAAGGAATTGCGGGATTTTATTATATCTATGCCGAAGACGGACAGATATATGAATGCAAGGCAAAAGGAATTTTCCGTAAGGATAATATAAAGCCTCTTGTGGGAGACAATGTGGAACTGGCAGTTCTGGATCAGGTTAAGTGTGAAGGAAACGTTACAGCGATTCTTCCGCGCAGGAATTCTCTGATCCGTCCTGCTGTGGCAAATGTGGATCAGGCCTTTGTCATATTTGCAATGGAAGATCCAAAGCCGAATTTCATGCTTCTGGACAGATTTCTGATTATGATGGAGCAGCAGTCGGTTCCGGCTGTGATCTGTTTTAATAAAACAGATCTGGCTGACAGGCAGGAGGTACAGCGTCTGTATGATATTTACAGCCGCTGCGGTTATCAGACGATTCTGTCAAGCACCGTAAACGGAGAGGGACAGGAACAGATAAAAGAAATATTAAAGGGCAAGACTACTGTTGTGGCAGGCCCTTCCGGTGTGGGAAAATCATCACTGACAAATTCCCTTCAGCAGGATATCTGCATGGAAACAGGAGAAATCAGCCGCAAGCTGAAAAGAGGGCGTCATACCACCCGCCATTCTCAGGTAATTCCCATCGATACAGATACCTTTCTGATGGATACACCGGGATTTTCTTCTCTGTATCTGACAGATATGGAAGAAGATGAACTGAAAAATTATTTCCGCGAATTCCGGGAATATGAAGGGCAGTGCAGATTTCAGGGCTGCCGTCATATTCATGAACCGGATTGTGCGGTAAAAGAAGCGCTGCAAAATAACAGGATCAGCAGCCTGCGTTATGAGAATTATCTGGGGCTGCACCGGGAATTAAAAGAGAAAAGGAGATACTGATATGTATCAATTGTGCCCGTCAATTTTATCTGCGGATTTTAACCGCCTGGGCGAACAGATCAAGGCTCTTGAAAAAGAGGGCGTGGAGTATTTGCATATTGATGTGATGGATGGAGATTTTGTTCCGAATATTTCTTTTGGAATGCCGGTTATTAAATCCATACGGAAAGAATCAAAAATGTTTTTTGACGTTCATCTGATGGTTATGGCTCCGGAACGTTATATTCAGGATTTCGTGGACTGCGGAGCTGATTCTATTACAATTCACGCTGAAGCGTGTGAAGACCTGGAACGTACTATCGAAGCCATTCGTGATGCAGGGGTAAAGGTTGGAATTTCCATTAAGCCTGCCACTCCGGTAAATGATATCAGCCATCTGCTGGAGGATGTGGATATGGTTCTGGTGATGACTGTCCAGCCGGGCTTTGGCGGTCAGAAATATATACCGGAGTGTACGGAAAAAATTCAGGAGCTCAGAGAGCTGATCGAAAGTGAAAAGCTTAATGTGGATATTCAGGTTGACGGAGGAATCAATGAAGATACTCTGGAGACAGTAATGAAAGCCGGTGCAAATCTGCTGGTAATGGGTTCCGGAGTGTTCCAGGGAGATTTATCCGCGAATGTCCGCCGGCTGAAAAAGAAAATTGCGGACATTGGCAGAACAGTTGAATGAGGAATCAGATGTTTGATACAGTAATTGTAAGCGGGGGCAATATCCAGAAAGATTTTGCCCTCCGTTTTTTAGAAAAAGAGATTGAAGAGTCGGGCAGAGACAATCTGACATTTATAGCTGCCGACAGAGGGCTGGAATTTTTTATGGAAACAGGAATGATGCCTGACGTGGCGATAGGGGACTTTGACAGCCTTTCTTCCGAAGGAAAGGAATATATTAAGTCCCATCCGCGGCTTCGCGTACAGAGACTGAAACCGGAAAAGGACGATTCGGATACGCAGTCGGCGATGAAGCTGGCAATTGCCGGTGGAGCGTCCCGTATTTTGATCCTGGGATGCTTCGGAACACGTCTGGATCATGTGATGGCCAATATTGAGCTTATGGTTCCGGCAGAAAAAGCCGGTATACAGCTCGTTCTGATGGATCGTCATAATTATATGACTCTTGCCAGCGACGGTATGATTCTGAAACGAGACAGCCGGTTTGGAAGATATGTATCCTTTTTCCCGCTGGGCACAGAGGTAACGGGGCTGACACTGACAGGCTTTAAATATCCGCTGGAGCATTACACTCTTACAGCGGCTGACTGCGGACTGACAGTAAGCAACGAAATACTGGAGGATACAGCAGAAGTGCATTTTGACAGCGGAAGACTTTTGATGATCATGTCAGAGGACTGAAGTAAAAAGTAAAGGGATTAGTGAAATCACATTATTCACAAAGGGGCTTTCATATGGTACAATCTAAGAATCCCTTGAAATAGAGGACTTTTAAGGAGGTAATATAGAAAATGAAACTGGGTATTGTAGGTTTGCCGAATGTGGGCAAAAGTACGTTATTTAATTCTCTGACAAAGGCTGGTGCGGAATCTGCCAATTATCCGTTCTGTACCATTGATCCCAATGTGGGTATTGTTACTGTACCGGATGAGAGACTTCAGCTTCTGGGAGATTTTTATCATTCCAGAAAGGTGACTCCGGCGGTCATCGAATTTGTGGATATTGCGGGTCTTGTAAAAGGCGCTTCCAAAGGAGAAGGTCTTGGAAATCAGTTCCTTGCCAATATCAGAGAGGTAGATGCGATCGTACATGTAGTTCGCTGCTTTGAGGATACCAATGTTATTCATGTGGATGGCAGCATCGATCCTCTCAGAGATATAGAAACCATTAATCTGGAGCTGATTTTCTCTGATCTGGAGATTCTGGAGAGAAGAATTGCAAAGGTTACCAAGACTGCCCGTATGGATAAAGAGGCTGCAAAGGAACTGGATTTTCTTCAGAAAGTCAAAGGACATCTGGAGGATGGAAAAATGGCGATCACTCTGGAGCTGGATAATGAAGATGAGCAGGCATGGATGGGAACCTATAATCTGCTGACCGGAAAGCCTGTGATTTACGCGGCCAATGTATCAGAGGATGATCTGGCAGATGACGGGGAATCCAATGATTATGTAAAGGCAGTGCGAAAATATGCCGCAGAGCAGAACAGTGAGATTTTTGTGATCTGCGCCCAGATCGAGCAGGAGATCGCAGAACTGGATGAAGATGAAAGAAAAATGTTTCTGGAGGATCTGGGTCTTGCTGAATCCGGTCTGGAAAAGCTGGTAAAAGCAAGCTATCATCTTCTGGGGCTGATGAGCTTTCTCACATCCGGTGAAGATGAGACAAGGGCGTGGACGATCAAAATCGGTACGAAAGCACCGCAGGCTGCAGGAAAGATCCATACTGATTTTGAACGTGGCTTTATTAAGGCAGAAGTTGTTAATTATCAGGATCTTCTGGATTGCGGCTCTTATGCAGGGGCAAGAGAAAAGGGCCTGGTACGCATGGAAGGTAAGGAATACGTTGTACAGGATGGCGATGTGATCTTATTCCGGTTTAACGTATAAAAAGGTGTCTTATGGATATGTCAATTCGTTTTCCCAATCTGAATATCAGTCTGGATTATGTGCCGAAAGGGTTTCAGGTTTTTGGAGTGGAGTTTTCCGTATTTGGAATCCTGGTTGCTCTGGGAATGCTGCTGGGAATCTTTTTCATTGTGCTGGAGGCAAAAAGAACGAATCAGAACCAGAATCAGTATCTGGGAATGGTGATTTTTGCCATTGTGGGCGGTGTGATCGGAGCACGTCTGTACTATGTGGGATTCCAGTGGAATCTGTATAAGAGCAACACAGAAGAAATTCTTAATTTAAGAAACGGCGGAATGGCTTTTTACGGGGCGCTGCTGGGAGGAACTCTTTTTGCGGCGCTGTTTTGTCAGATCCGGAAGATTTCTTTCTGGAAAATGGCGGATACAGCAGTAACAGGACTGCTGGTGGGACAGATCGCAGGCAGTCTGGGCTGCTTTTTCAGTCGTGAGGGCTTTGGAGAATATACAGATAATGCTTTGACCATGCAGCTTCCCCTTTCTGCTGTCCGGTCCGGCGATGTTACGGCAGGTCTCAGAGAGCATCTGGCGGAGATAAACGGAGTTTCCTACATACAGGCGCACCCGCTGTTTTTGTACAACTGTCTGTGGTGTATACTGATTCTGATCTTTATCCTTGCCATCCGCAGAAAAAAACGTTTTCAGGGGGAGCTCTTTATGCATTATCTGACCGGATATGGTCTGGGTCATATTGTGATAGAGTGGCTTAGAACGGATAAGCTTTATATTCCTGCCACGAAGATTCCGGTGTCTGTGCTTGTTTCTGTTGTGCTTGCCGTGTATTTTGGGATTACCGTTACGGTGCAGCGTATTATGGCAAAAAAGCGCGCGGAAGCCAGAAAACGCAGAAAAGAGCGCTTCTACGAGGAAGAGCAGAAGATGCGGGAGCAGGCTGAAGAAGAGGAAAAAAGATCAAGAGAAGCAATGGAAAAATGGAAGCAGGCTCATACAGCAAAAGGGGAAAAGGAGAAAACCAGAGAGGCTCTGGAAAGGGAAAAGCGTGCAAGGGCAGCACTGGAGGAACGGGAAAAATTCCGTGAAGCCATACAGAGCCAGAAAGCGCAGGAAGCCGAAGCCGGGGATTCTCCGAAAGAACCGGAAAAGCAGGACAATGGGGAGCAGAGTCAAAAAACAGAAGAGTAAAAGTGGAGGAAAATGCAGGAAGAGCCTGCGTTTTCCTCTTTTTTTATTCAGAGATTAAAAAAACTCGGTTTGCTACTTGTTTTTTCGGCTTAAATAGTTTAGAATAACAACATAAGTGGTAGAAAGTGGAGAAAAGTGGGTGCAAATGGAAACCATGTGGCAGAAAAGCCGTTTGTGCTCAGAAGATGTGAAGGGGAGATTCACATCTTACGAGAGTAGGTGAGTTACATGTTCATGGGAGAGTACAATCATACAATCGACGCGAAGGGGCGTCTGATTATACCGGCCAGGTTCAGAGAACGCTTAGGGGAAGAGTTTGTTCTGACAAAAGGTCTGGATGGTTGCCTTTTCATTTATCCGATGGATGAATGGGAAGCCTTTGAAGAAAAACTCAGAGCATTACCACTTACAAACAAGAACGCAAGAACCTTTTCACGATTTTTTGTTGCAGGAGCCACTTCCTGTGAACTGGACAAGCAGGGGAGAATTCTGGTGCCTCAGACACTTCGGGAATTCGCTGGTCTGGAAAAAGACGTGGTTTTAACCGGTAATTTAAACCGGATTGAAGTCTGGAGCAAAGAAAAGTGGAGCGAGAACTGCAATTATGACGACATGGACAGCATTGCGGAAAACATGCAGGAAATGGGAATTGTCATTTGAGAGTCACGCAAAAGTATAGTATCCTGACAGGAGACGGAGATGGAATTTAAACACAAATCTGTATTACTGGAAGAGACCATTGACGGCTTGAGGGTGAAGCCGGACGGAATCTATGTGGATGGTACTTTAGGTGGTGCGGGTCATGCCCTGGAGGTATGCAGGAAACTTTCTGCCAAGGGGAGATTTATTGGCATAGATCAAGACCAAGATGCAATAATTGCTGCGAGTGAACGATTATCAGCCTTTAAACAGGCAACCATCATTCGCAGCAATTATTGTTACATGGGACAGGAGTTGAATGCGCTGGGCATCCGTAAGGTAGACGGTATCCTTTTGGATCTGGGAGTTTCATCCTACCAGCTGGATAATGAGGAAAGAGGTTTTACCTACCGTGTGGACGCACCCCTTGATATGCGCATGGATCAGAGACAGGATCAGACAGCAGGTGATATTGTCAATGGTTATGAAGAAAAAGAACTGTACCGGATTATACGGGATTACGGTGAAGATAAATTTGCAAAAAATATAGCAAAACATATTGTGGCGGCCAGAGCAAAGGCACCCATAGAAACAACGGGAGAGCTGACGGAGATCATCCGCAGAGCAATTCCCATGAAAATGCAGGCTTCGGGCGGTCATCCCGCCAAAAGAACTTTCCAGGCGATCCGAATTGAATTAAACCGGGAGCTGGATGTTTTGCGGGAATCACTTGACGGAATGATCGATATGTTGGATAATGGCGGAAGAATTTGTATCATAACCTTCCATTCACTGGAAGACAGAATTGTAAAGACAATTTTCCGCAAAAATGAAAATCCCTGTACATGCCCGCCGGATTTTCCGGTATGTGTATGCGGCAGAAAATCTAAGGGACGAGTCATAACACGAAAACCGATCCTCCCCTCTGAACAGGAAATGGAGGAAAATTCAAGATCCAAAAGTGCAAAGCTTAGGATTTTTGAAAGAGTAATTGATTAGCAGGACTGGATATATAGAAAGGCAAGAAAACATGGCAAAAAATAACCGAGCAGCAACGGCGAGAAGAAATCCCGGCGCTGTCCGCAATTCCAGAGCAATATATGTGGAAGGAAGTGCTGCAAGGAGATTGCAGGAGGTCCCCAACAGAACGTATTACCCGCAGCAGGCACCTGTACAGAGAAAACGGCAGGCACAGGTAAAAGAAACTTCTGAGAGGCACCAGACACAGCGCCAGCCAAGCAGCCAGGCAATCAGAAACAGAAAAAAAGCAACCAGTATGAGCCGTGGATTTGTGGTATTTCTTGCGGTGATTTCGGTGGCGATATTATTTAGCTGTATATATTACCTGCGGTTAAAGTCTGAAATTACGGCGCAGATGAAAAATGTGGCTTCCCTGGAATCAGAGCTCAGTGATCTGAAGGAGGACAATGACGCTTATTACAGTCAGGTTACTTCGGATGTGGATTTAAGTGCGATTAAAAAGATTGCCATCGGACGTCTTGGAATGAAGTATCCTTCAGAAAGTCAGATCAGGACATATAAAACAGAAGGAGGCAGTTATTTGCGGCAGTATCAGGATGTTCCGGATTCAAAGTAGGTGATAGATTGGGAAAAAATAATAGCACAAAGAGGATACCAAAGAAAAAGATAAATTATCAGATGAGAAAAAAGCTAGTAATTCTGTTTGGAGCAGTGTTACTGGCTTTAGTCGGTTTGATGGCAAGAATTACTTATATTAATGCCACAAATGGTACAAAATACAAAAAACAGGTTCTTTCTCAGGCACAGCAGTCTTATGAAAGCCGGGTGCTTCCGGCAAAGAGAGGGGATATTTTTGACAGAAACGGAAACCTCCTTGCCACAAGCAACAAGGTATATAATGTAATTCTGGATTGTCAGGCGGTCAATTCAAATGAGGATTATATTGAACCCACTGTCCGGGCGCTGACAACAGTGCTGGAACTGGATGAAGATACTATCCGTTCAAAATTAAGTGCGGAAAGTACAAAAAACAGCCAGTACCAGATTCTGAAGAAGCAGATTTCCATGGATGAAAAGAAAGCGTTTGAGGAGTATTGCGATGTATCAGAGGAAAGCGGTCTCACAGATACGCAGAAAGAAGAGAGAAGAAATGTAAAAGGCGTCTGGTTTGAAGAGGATTACCTGCGAAGCTATCCTTTTAATGAAACGGCATGTGATACCATAGGATTTACTTTTGCAAGGGATGTGGCAGACTGGGGTCTGGAAGGATATTATAACAGCACGCTGACAGGTGTGGATGGCCGGCAGTACGGGTATTTTAACAGCAATTCTGATGTGGAGCAGACAATTATTGAAGCTTCCGACGGAAAAAGTATAGAGACTACGCTGGATATCGGAGCACAGCAGATCGTAGAAAAATATGTGAATGCATTTAACTCGGCCATGGGCGCCAAGCACGTGGGAGTGATTGTGGAGGATCCTTCCACAGGTGAAATACTGGCAATGGACGGCGGAGACCGCTATGATCTGAATGAACCGAGAGATATGTCAAATGTTTACTCGGAAAGTGAAATCAAGGCCATGAACGATGAGGAAACGGTAGAGGCGTTAAATGGAATGTGGAGTAATTACTGCGTTACGGATGCCTATGAACCCGGTTCCGTTGTGAAACCCATTGTTATGGCGGCTGCTCTGGAGAAAGGGAAGATCTCTTCCACAGATAATTTCGTGTGCGACGGTTTCCAGAATTTTGGTGCGGAGGGCAGCATTACGACTATCAAGTGTGCAGCCTATCCCGATGCTCACGGGACAGAGACTCTTGCGGATGTTATTGCCAATTCCTGTAATGACGGTATGATGCAGATTGCGGCAAAGATGGGCAGTGAGCAGTTTATCAAGTCTCAGAGTCTTTTTAATTTCGGAACAAGAACAGGTATCGATCTTCCCAATGAGGGTGCCGGTATCATTCATACCACAGATACCATGGGAGAAACAGAGCTTGCATGTTCTGCTTTCGGTCAGGGCTTTACCTGTACCATGATTCAGGAAATTAATGCCATGTGTTCCGTTGTTAACGGGGGATATTATTATCAGCCCCATTTCCTCAGCAGAATTAAGGACAGCAAAGGCGGTGTGATCAAAAGTGTTTCGGCCACGCTTTTGAAGCAGACAATTTCCTCGGGCATTTCAGCGGATATCCGCAGTTATATGAAAGCCAGTGTGGATTATGGTACCAGCCGCAGTTCAAAGGTCCAGGGGTACAGCATGGGTGGTAAAACCGGTACGGCTGAAAAGCTGCCCCGTGGAAATAAGAAATACCTGGTATCCTTCATCGGATTTGCACCGGTGGATGATCCGGCAGTTGTTATTTATGTGGTAGTGGATGAACCTAATGTGGATGATCAGGCCAACAGTACTTATGCACAGTTTATTGCCCAGGGAATTCTTTCAGAGCTTTTGCCTTATCTGAATGTGACACCTGATGAAATATCAGATGGCTATGTACCGGAGACAGAGCTTTGGGAAGGCTTCAACGGTCATCTGGAAAGTGTTTCCGGCAGTGAGGTGGATGAGAACGGAAACCTGGTTGACGGGGAAGGCAACCGGATCGACTGGGACGGAAACCGGATCGATGAAAACGGATATCTTCTGGATTCACAGGGAAATTATAAATACGATGAAAATGGAGAATATATCATGTCAAGCAACCTGGATGGTCTGGGAGACACCAGCGGAAAGCTTCCGGAGGCGATCTCAGATACCAGTGTGCCGGGTCCGCTGGAGGATGACAGTGATCCGATCCGGGGAAATGATATGGAAAGTGAAGGCCTGACAAACGAAGAGGCCGGACTGGAATAGTGGAATAGCTCCGCAGAGAAAAGTCATATATTACATTGACTGTCTCTGCGGAGTTTTTTATGAAAAAAAATATGACTTTCCACAGAAAAAAGGTCTGGATCATTTTTCTTGTCTGTCTGTTTATTATGGCAGGGCTGATAGGAAGACTGATATACCTTATGGGATTTCGTTCTGATTATTATTATGAAAAGGCTCTTGACCTCCATCAGCGTGAACGGAGTATTAAGGCAGCAAGGGGAAAAATACTGGATGCAAAGGGAAAGGTGCTGGCAGATAATAAAACAGTCTGTACGGTTTCTGTCATTCACAGTCAGATCAAAGAACCGGAAAAGGTAATTTCTGTGCTGTCAAAGGAACTGTCCATGGATGAAGAAACAGTACGAAAGCGGGTGGAGAAAAAATCATCTATAGAGAGAATCAGGGCCAATGTGGACAAAGAGGCGGGAGATGCAATCCTGAGCTATGGTCTGGACGGGGTAAAGGTGGACGAAGATTACAAACGCTATTATCCCTTTGGTTCTCTGGCATCAAAGGTTCTGGGATTTACCGGAGCGGACAATCAGGGAATCATTGGTCTTGAGGTAAAATATGAGGAGGTTCTTAAAGGGGAGTCGGGAAAGATCCTCACTGTCACAGATGCCAGGGGCGTGGAGCTGGACGGAGAGGGAGAGACACGTGTCGAGCCTGTGGACGGACAAAACCTTCAGCTCAGTCTTGATATCAGCATACAGGAGTTTGCCCAGCAGGAGGCCTGTCGTGTCATGGAAGAAAAACAGGCGCAGAGAGTATCCATTCTTCTGATGAATCCGCAGAACGGAGAAATCTATGCCTGTGTGAATGTGCCGGAGTTTGATCTGAATGATCCCTATACTTTAAATACGGACAGCGCTTCGGAGAATTTACAGGATCAGCTGAATCAGATGTGGAGAAATCCCTGTCTCAATGATACTTATGAACCGGGATCTACTTTTAAGATCATTACTATGGCAGCAGGCCTGGAGGAGGGGGTGGTGTCAGAAAGCGATTCCTTTTACTGCCCGGGATATAAAATGGTGGAGGATCGACGAATCCACTGTGCAAAACGTACCGGACACGGGGCGCAGAATTTTGTGGAGGGAGCACAAAATTCCTGTAATCCTGTTTTTATAGAGGTGGGGCTGCGTCTGGGGGTTTCGCGGTATTATCGTTATTTCAAACGTTTCGGACTTCTGGAAAAGACCAATATTGATCTTCCCGGGGAAGCTGGCACTATTATGCATCTTCCGGATAATATGGGAGATGTGGAGCTTGCTACCGTGTCCTTCGGACAGTCTTTTCAGATTACTCCCATTCAGCTTGCAACAACTGTCAGTTCGCTGATTAATGGCGGAAACAGGATTACGCCCCATTTTGGCATTAATGTGCAGAACAGCGACGGAACTGTGATAAAAAAACTGGAATATGCAGTAAAAAAAGGAGTCGTCTCTGAGGAAACATCAGTCAGAGTCCGTAATATTCTGGAAAAAGTGGTATCGCTGGGTTCGGGAAAAAATGCAAAGATCGAGGGTTATTCCATCGGGGGAAAAACAGCCACCTCCCAGACACTTCCCCGAAGTGCCAATCGATATATTTCTTCCTTTCTTGGCTTTGCTCCTGCCGAAAATCCGCAGATACTGGGATTGTGTGTGATTCACGATCCACAGGGGATTTATTACGGAGGGACCATTGCGGCGCCTGTGATCCGGAGGATTTTTGAAAATGTACTTCCTTATCTTGGAATAGAAAAGACGGTGGAGGGTTGATAATTTAAGAAAAAAGACTTATACTATAAGTCACAAATCATAAAAAACGAAAGATTTAAAGAGGTGTGAGAATGGAATTTCAAATTGTGATCCCCATACTGATTTCTTTTGCAATCAGTGTTGTTTTAGGCCCGATTATCATCCCTTTTCTCAGAAAACTGAAAATGGGTCAGACAGAAAGAACGGAAGGCGTACAGTCCCATCTGAAAAAAGCAGGAACGCCTACTATGGGTGGTGTGATATTTCTGATTTCCACAGTGGTTACATCCCTGTTTTATGTAAAGGATTATCCGAAGATCATCCCGGTTCTGTTTCTGACTCTTGGTTTCGGAATTATCGGATTTCTGGATGATTATCTGAAGGTGGTGCTGAAACGTTCCGATGGGCTGCTTCCCTGGCAGAAATTTCTTCTGCAGGTTATCTTCACCGGAATATTTGCGTATTACATTATTAATTATACAGATGTTTCCCTTACCATGCGCATTCCTTTCTGGAGCGGACATTTTCTGAATCTGGGATGGGCGGCAGTGCCCCTTATGTTTTTTGCAGTGATCGGTACGGTAAACGGTGTAAACTTTACAGATGGCCTGGATGGTCTTGCTTCCAGTGTTACGCTGATCGTGGCGGTATTTTTCTCTGTGGTTTCCATCGGCCTTCAGTCCGGAATCGAGCCGGTCACCTGCGCTGTTGTGGGAAGTCTGATGGGCTTTCTTGTATTTAATGTTTATCCGGCGAAGGTATTTATGGGAGATACAGGCTCTCTTGCTCTTGGAGGATTTGTGGCAGGAACAGCATACATGATGCAGATGCCGCTTTTTATTATTCTGGTAGGGCTGATCTATCTGATCGAAGTAATATCAGTCATCCTCCAGGTGAGCTATTTTAAGGCAACTCATGGAAAGAGAATTTTTAAGATGGCACCTATCCATCATCATTTTGAGCTTTGCGGCTGGTCAGAGACACGGGTGGTTGCGGTATTTTCCATTGTGACTGCTATTATGTGCCTGATTGCTTTTCTGGCATTATAAGGAGGAATTCATATTATGGATTTACAGGAAAAAAGAGTTCTGGTCTTCGGTTCCGGAAAAAGCGGGATCGGCGCGGCAGATCTGCTTGGGACAGCAGGGGCCAGACCGGTGATATATGACGGCAATGAAAAAATTGACAAAGAAGCGGTAATACATAAAACGTCAGGGAATTATCCCGTTCAGGTTTATGCAGGAGAGCTTCCACGGGAAGTGATGGAAGAGCTTGATCTGGTGGTACTCAGTCCCGGTGTGCCTACAGATCTGCCCGTTGTAAAAGAATTTTACAGGAGAGGCATTCCCGTATGGGGAGAGGTTGAGCTGGCATATCAGGTGGGGAAAGGAACTGTACTTGCCATTACAGGAACAAACGGTAAAACTACTACAACAGCTCTTCTTGGAAAAATCATGGAAGATGCAAGAGATTCTGTTTTTGTAGTGGGAAATATAGGAACCCCCTATACATCCAAAGCCCTGGAGATGAGAGAAGATTCTGTTACTGTGGCAGAAATCAGCAGCTTTCAGCTGGAAACCATTGAGAAATTTGCGCCTGCAGTCAGTGCGATTTTAAATATCACAGAGGACCATCTAAACCGGCATCACACTATGGAGGAGTATATCCGTGTCAAAGAGCTTATTACAAAAAACCAGAGCTCTGACGATGTCTGCGTGCTGAATTATGAGGATGAGGTACTCAGAGAATTTGGAAAAAGAGCAGTGCCGAAGGTGGTTTATTTCTCAAGCGAGAGAGTGCTGGATGAAGGAATTTATCTGGATGGGGATCTGATCGTGCTCAGAACCGGTCATGAGGAAATACCGGTGGTACATACAGGGGAATTAAAGCTTCTGGGACAGCATAATTTTGAGAATGTGATGGCAGCAGTGGCCATGGCTTATTATGCCGGGGTCTCCATGGAAAGTATCCGCAAAAGCATCTGCGAATTTACTGCAGTAGCTCATCGTATTGAATATGTTGCGGAAAAAAACGGTGTGGTTTATTATAATGACTCTAAGGGAACCAACCCGGATGCGGCAATTAAGGGAATTCAGGCAATGAACAGACCTACTCTGCTCATTGGCGGGGGATATGACAAAGGCTCCAGTTATGACGAATGGATACAGGCCTTTGACGGAAAAGTGCGTTATCTCGTTCTCATCGGTGCTACCCGTGAAAACATCCGGGATGCGGCATATCGCCTCGGCTTTACTTCAGTGATCCTCTGTGAGAATCTGGATGAGGCTGTGGCAGTCTGTGCGGATAAGGCACAGCCGGGAGATGCGGTACTTCTTTCACCAGCCTGTGCAAGCTGGGGACAGTTTGACAATTATGAGCAGAGAGGCGACCGGTTCAAGGAACTGGTTCATAATTTATAGAAGCCGGCATAAGATTAAGTAATAAGGCTTTCGGGGTGTCGGCGGTGGGAAAAAACAAAAAGCAGCCTTTGGAACCGGATAAGATCCTGCTTGCGCTTGTATTGATTTTGGCGGCATTCGGGCTTGTAATGCTGTTTTCCACCAGTGAATATAATGGCAGAGTGCGCTTTGGCGACTCTGCCTATTATTTTAAGAAGCAATTATTTGCCACAGCTCTTGGACTGGGGGCGATGTATATAGTATCGTCAGTGGATTATACATATTTTGTAAGACTTGCGCCTGCCGCTTATTTATTATCCATGGCATTATCCACGGCAGTACTGCTGGTGGGGCAGGAAATAAACGGATCCAAACGATGGCTGAATCTGGGTCCTCTTTCCTTTCAGCCTTCAGAATTCGCAAAAGTGGCAGTGATTTTGTTTCTGGCGTGGCAGATTGACAGGGCGAAGGGAAATACGGCAGGATTCTGGTTTATGTGCCGGACTATGCTTACGCTTCTGCCCATTGTAGGGCTGGTGGGAAGCAATAACCTGAGTACGGCGATTATTATTCTGGGAATTGGTGTGGTGCTGATTTTTGTGGCAAATCCCAGGTATCTTCAGTTTATTGCAGTGGGGGCGGCAGGGCTTTTTGTTATTACTGTTTTTCTCGCAGCAGAAAGCTACCGCCTGGAACGGCTGGCTATCTGGCGCAATCCGGAGAAATATGAAAAAGGCTTTCAGACCATTCAGGGACTTTATGCCATTGGAAGCGGAGGCCTTTTTGGAAGAGGACTGGGAAGCAGCCTGCAGAAACTGGGATTTGTACCGGAAGCCCAGAATGATATGATTTTTTCCATAATCTGTGAAGAACTGGGGCTTGCAGGAGGATGCCTTTTGATTCTTGTTTTCTGTCTGCTGCTCTGGAGACTGGCGGTGATATCCATGCACAGCCGTGATCTTATGGGGGCACTGATCAGTGCGGGAATTATGGGACATATGGCCATACAGGTGATTTTGAATATTGCAGTTGTGACAAATACCATTCCCAACACGGGAATTACGCTGCCCTTTATCAGTTATGGAGGAACATCAGTGGTCTTTCTTCTGGCGGAAATGGGGCTGGCATTAAGTGTAAGCAGTCACAAAAAAAGATTTTCTGCATAGAATAAAGGGTAAGAGGCTCTTTTTGGGGAGTGAACAGTGTGGATGACATATGTATAACAGGGGGCAGGCCTCTTTATGGGGAAATTACCATACAGGGTTCCAAAAATGCTGCGCTGCCAATGATGGCGGCAGCTCTTCTGCATCGGGGCATCAGTGTGCTGGCAGGCTGTCCGAAAATTGACGATGTTTTTTGTATGGAAGAAATTCTCTGTTGTCTGGGCGCAGTGACCTGGTGGGAGGGTCAGGATCTTTATCTGGACTGCCGGGAAGCCGATAAGACTCATGTGCCCGGTCTGTTTACCGGAAAGATGCGCTCTTCTGTCATTTTACTGGGAGTTCTCCTTGCCAGAAATGGAGAGGGACAGATGGGATATCCCGGAGGCTGTGTGATCGGAAAACGACCCATTGACCTTCATTTTATGGTTTTGGAGAAAATGGGGGCCACCATAGAGGAGCAGGGATCTGATATCAGGGCTTTTGCAAAAAAGCTCACGGGAAACCATATTGTTTTTCCAAAGAAAAGTGTGGGAGCCACTGAGCAGGGAATTCTGGCGGCTGTGACAGCCAGAGGTGAGACTGTGCTTAATAACTGTGCCTGCGAGCCGGAGATCAGATGGCTGTGCTCTTTTTTGAGAACCATGGGGGCGGACATCTGCGGAGATGGAAGTGATACCATTATAATCAGAGGAAAGGAAGGCCTGGAGGCAGGAAATATGCGGGTTCCGCCGGATCGGATCGTAACAGGAACCTACATTTGTGCAGCCGCAGTGACAGGAGGAGAGATTCTGATCCGTAATCCTCCTGAGGAAGAATTAAGTGCATTCCTGGAAGTATATCGGAAAATGGGTGGACAATATAAACGAAAGAGTGGTAAACTATTAGTCAACGGCAGCGGCTGTAAAAAACCGGTTCCTTATCTGGAGACCGGAACCTATCCCGGATTTCCCACGGATCTGCAGTCACAGGTCATGACAGTCTTAGCGCTGGCTCCGGGGGAAAGTCATATCCGGGAACAGATTTTTGAGGATCGGTTTAAGATTGCCCAAGAGCTGAACCGGATGGGGGCCTGCATCAGGATTCAGGGAAGGGATGCGTATATTTCCGGAAGAGATACCCTGAAGGGGTGCAGGGTGCAGGCCAGAGAGCTGCGGGGAGGAGCGGCACTTGTGCTGGCCGGACTGGCCGCAGAAGGAGCTACATGTATCCGGGGATATTCTTATATCAGACGGGGATATGAGCATATATGTGAGGATCTGCGCAGTCTGGGTGCATGTATATTATAGAACGACAGAATACAGGAATTGAAAATATGACCTTATTGAACAACCATAAAATAAATAAAAAAGTGCTGAAATATGTCTGGGCTTTTCTGGCAGCAGCACTTTTGTCAGGGACGATTTTCTTTTTTACTTATTATAAAGTTGAAAAGATAGAAGTTATGGGAAGCAGTCATTATACAGATGAAGAAATAAAAGGAATGGTACTTCGGGGACCGCTGGCATCCAACTCAGTGCTGGCTCCCATGCTTTATTCAGTCAGTGAAACAGAGGATATTCCTTTTGTTTCCGGTTTTTCCGTAACACAGATCAATCGAAATACCATTTGTATCAGTGTGAAGGAAAAAAAACCGGTGGGCTGTATTCCCTATCTTGACAGCTATATTTACTTTGACAGGAGCGGGATTTTTGTGGAAAGCTCCCGGCAGAGAGATGAAACCATTCCTTACTTTGACGGGATTACCGTAAAAAAAGTGGTTATGGGTGAAAAACTCCCCATCAAGGGGGATACTGTTCTGAATACGGCAGTGGCACTGGCGACGATTTTTCAGAAAAATGACACCATTCCGGATCATATTGAATTTGATAAAAACTATGAGATCAGTCTTTTGTACGGTGACATTACGGTAATGCTGGGAAAGGATCAGTACCTGGAGGACAAGATGAATCGTGTTCTGGCGATTCTTCCTCAGATTCAGGGACAGAAGGGGATTCTGCATCTGGAAAATGTGACAGATAATTCAAAGACTATCACGTTTGAAAGAGATCTGGAATCCATTACCGCAGAGAACTGGACAGGCGGATACAACGAATACGGAGAATATACCGGTGACGGACTTTATGATGAAGACGGCATTTTTGTAGGCGAGCGTCCGAAGGCGGAACTGGATTACGCACTGGAGAACTGGAAGGGCGGCTATGACGGTGAGGGAGATTACACCGGCTACGGAGAGTATGATGAGTACGGAAATTATGTGGGCAGCCAGCCCACCCAGGAAAGTCTTGATGCCCGGGGAGACTGGAAGGGCGGATTCATGGAGGACGGAAGCTATACCGGCTATGGAGAATATGATTATGAAGGAAACTATGTTGGCTCCAATCCTGCAGAAGAATCCGGCGGCAGCGGGGAAGAGTCAGATGGTTCCCAGGAGGATTACGGAGACGGATCAGACGAGAGCTACTATGACGAAAGCTATTACGATGAGAGCTATTATGATGAAAGCTACTACGATGAAAGCTATTATGACGAGGGTTATTATGAATAAAAATGGCTGACGTTTACAAACAGAGTTCCTTTTTTGGGTATAATTCACAAATGCCAGCGAATAATACAAAGGGGCTGGCGAAAATTCGTGAAAAAAGTATAAAAAAACAAAATTAATGGTTGATTAATTCCAGAAAAAAATATATGATATATCTATATGTAGCTTGATATATAATATAATTCTTGGATGAATATCATGTATAAATAAAAGGAGGAAGTACATTGTTAGAGATTATGACAAATGAGGCCGAATCATCTGCCAAGATCATCGTCATTGGCGTTGGGGGAGCCGGTAATAATGCAGTAAACAGAATGGTGGAAGAGGCCATTGGCGGAGTAGAGTTTGTAGGTGTAAATACTGATAAACAGGCTTTAACTCTGTGCAAAGCTCCGACGGTACTTCAGATTGGTGAAAAAATAACAAAAGGTCTGGGTGCAGGTGCCCAGCCGGAAGTTGGCAAAAAAGCAGCTGAAGAGAGCATTGAAGAAGTAAAGGAACTGATGGAAGGTGCTGACATGGTGTTCGTTACCTGTGGTATGGGCGGCGGAACCGGAACAGGTGCAGCTCCTGTAATCGCAGCAGCAGCAAAGGAAATGGGTATTCTGACTGTAGGTGTTGTGACAAAGCCTTTCCGTTTTGAAGCAAAGACCCGTATGAACAATGCCCTTGCAGGAATCGAAAATCTGAAGAAATCTGTGGATACACTGATCGTTATCCCGAATGATAAATTACTTGAAATCGTTGACCGCCGTACAACCATGCCGGAAGCACTGCGCAAGGCAGACGAGGTTCTGCAGCAGGCAGTACAGGGCATTACCGACCTGATCAATCTGCCGGCTCTTATTAACCTTGACTTTGCGGATGTACAGACTGTCATGACAGATAAGGGAATCGCTCACATCGGTATCGGTGAGGCAAGAGGCGATGACAAGGCGATGGAGGCAGTACAGCAGGCTGTATCTTCTCCGCTTCTTGAGACTACCATTAAGGGCGCAACACATGTTATCATCAATATTTCCGGAGATATCTCCCTTATGGATGCAAATGATGCGGCAAGCTATGTTCAGGAACTGACAGGCGAAGAAGCAAACATTATCTTTGGTGCAATGTATGATGATTCTGTTGCAGATTATGCAAGAATCACAGTTATTGCAACCGGTCTTAATGATAATGTGCAGACAAGTCCCTTTGGAGCAAGAAATGCAGGTTCTCCATTTTCTGCCAAGAGAAGTACCATGTCTTCTCAGCCGTCAATGAATACAAGCATGCCAAGCTTTAGCCTTCCGACTATGAATACTTCACCTTATGGTGTGAAGACTCCGTCCAGCACTGTACAGAAAAAAGATATTCAGATTCCGGATTTTCTGAAAAACAGATAAGATAGCCAATATAATAACAACACAGCCGTCACTGATTTCAGTGGCGGCTGTGTTGTATTATTTACAATAAAAGGTATCACATTTGGTATCTTTTTTGCTGCTGGCGCCCGGGCCGTCTACTGTGATAGAAGGTGCAGTACAGCGGCAGTCCTCGTTATAGGCACAGTGTCGGGCGGTACAGTCGATCTGGATAGCATCACATCCGCATCTGGAACAGCTGTTGGAAAATCCGTCACTGTCCCGTTCCTGGAAGCTGGCACAGCAGGTTTCCTCGGGATTGTGGGCATCTTCTCCCACCACATCAATGGAGCCTCTGGCACAGAGCCGGTCTTTATTATAGTAGCAGGTGGTTGCAGAACATTTCAGATTTGTCATGTTTTTTCCTCCTTTTTTTCAGATGAAATTATTATGCGCAGGAAAAAGAAAAATATGTATATTGATAATATTGAAAAATCGTGTTAGTGTTATCAGAGAAGATTTTTGATTTTGATAAAAAGATAGGAGACACATATAGATGAAAGTTGTTATTCTGGCAGGCGGATTTGGAAGCCGTATCAGTGAAGAAAGCCACCTGAAACCAAAGCCAATGATAGAAATCGGGGAAAAACCCATTCTCTGGCATATTATGAAAATGTATTCCCATTACGGCTTTCATGAATTTGTTATCTGCTGCGGCTATAAGCAGCATGTGATTAAAGAGTGGTTTGCAGATTATTATCTTCATAACAGTAATATTACCTTTGATTTTACACAGGAAAATAAAATGATCGTTCACAACCATGAGCTGGAGCCATGGAAGGTGACACTTGTGGATACCGGACTGAACACCATGACCGGCGGCCGTCTCAAAAGAGTGCGGGAATACCTGGATGAGGGAGAACCGTTTATGCTGACCTACGGTGACGGTGTGGCAGATGTGGATATTCCGAAGCTTCTGGAGTGCCACAGGGAGCATGGCAAAATGGTTACCATCACAGCAGCTCAGCCGGGAGGACGTTTCGGTATTCTGGATATTCAGGAGGACGGTACCATAACCAACTTTAAAGAGAAGAAAAAAGAAGACGGAGGCTGGATCAATGCCGGCTTTATGGTTATGGAACCGGGAATTTTCGATCTGATAGAAGGAGACGATACGGTACTGGAAAAATATCCTCTGGCGGAAACTGCAAAAAGAGGACAGCTGAATGCCTACCGTCATAAAGGCTTCTGGCAGTGTATGGATACTCTCCGTGAGAAAAACATGCTGGAGGAGATGTGGCAGTCAGGAAAAGCACCGTGGAAAATCTGGAAATAACAAAAGGGGTACTGACCATGGAATTAATGGATTTTTATAAGGGAAAAAAAGTTTTTGTAACGGGACATACAGGATTTAAAGGTACCTGGCTTTGTAAAATTCTTCTTATGGCCGGGGCTCAGGTGACCGGATATTCCACAGAGCCGCCCACAGATCCCAGCCTGTTTCATCTTTGTAATATGGCAGGACAGATGAATTCTGTTACAGGGGATGTGCGGTGCCTTAAAAGCCTGCACAAAGCCATGGAAGCAGCCCGGCCGGAAATTGTTCTGCATCTTGCGGCACAGCCTATTGTAAGGGACTCCTATAAGGATCCTGTTTATACATATGAAACAAATGTAATGGGAACGGTAAATATTCTTGAGGCAGTGCGCCGGACAGAAAGCGTGCGGTCCTTTCTCAATGTGACGACGGATAAGGTGTACCATAACCGGGAATGGGAGTGGGGGTACCGGGAGGAGGATCCTCTGGACGGCTTTGACCCTTATTCCAACAGCAAATCCTGTTCGGAGCTGGTGACTCACAGTTACAGAAATTCTTTTTTTGCTGATGGAAAGGTGGCTGTTTCCACAGCCCGCGCAGGAAATGTGATCGGCGGAGGTGATTTTGCCAACGACAGGATCATTCCGGACTGTGTCCGTGCAGCACAGGCACATCAGCCTGTCCTGGTCAGAAATCCTCATTCTACCCGTCCCTATCAGCATGTACTGGAGCCCTTGTTTGCTTATCTGATGATCGCATGGAAGCAGTATGAGGATGGAGAAAAGGCAGGATATTACAATGTGGGACCGGATGACAGGGACTGTGTGACTACGGGAGAGCTTGTGGACTTATTCTGCCGCGCGTGGGGTGACGGTCAGTCCTGGGAGAATCATTTTGCGGGAGGTCCCCATGAGGCAAACTTTCTGAAGCTGGACTGTTCCCGCATTAAGAAGGTTTTTGGATGGAAGCCGGTCTGGGATGTGAAAACAGCCGTGGAGAAAACCGTGGAGTGGTCCAGAGCATGGCTTGACGGTGAAAATATTAACCGGTTTATGGATAAACAGATACAAGAATTTATGATGGAAATGTAAGGAGACAAAACATGTTTGAAAATATGACTGAGCAGCAGGCAAAGGAACAGATTCTGGAAATGGTAGATCAGTATTGTACCAAATACCATAATCAGCAGAAGCCTTTTGCAGAGGGAGACAGGATTCCCTATGCTTCCCGAGTGTATGATTCTGAAGAAATGGTAAATCTGGTGGACAGTGCGCTGGAGTTCTGGCTTACGGCAGGACGCTATGCAGACCGGTTCGAAAAGGAATTTGCCGCATATCTGGGCGTTCGTTTCTGTTCCCTTGTAAATTCCGGTTCTTCTGCCAATCTGCTGGCTTTTATGACACTGACTTCTCCTCTTTTGAAGGAACGTCAGATACTCCCGGGAGATGAGATCATTACTGTGGCAGCGGGATTTCCCACCACCGTTTCCCCAATGATCCAGTATGGAGCAGTTCCTGTATTTGTGGATGTGACCATCCCTCAGTATAATATTGATCCGGCTTTACTGGAGCAGGCCTATTCGCCAAAGACAAAGGCAGTTATGATCGCCCATACGCTGGGCAATCCCTTTGATCTGAAAGCCGTTTCTGATTTCTGCAGGAAACATGGCCTCTGGCTTATCGAGGATAACTGTGACGCACTGGGATCGGAATATACCATTGACGGAGTGACAAAGCTGACAGGAACTGTGGGAGATATCGGTACGTCAAGCTTTTATCCGCCTCACCATATGACCATGGGAGAGGGAGGCGCCGTATATACGGATAATCCTCTTCTGAACAAGATCATCCGTTCCCTGCGTGACTGGGGACGTGACTGTGTGTGTCCGTCGGGCAAAGACAATCTCTGCGGCCACCGTTTTGACCGTCAGTATGGAGAACTGCCTCTGGGCTACGATCATAAATATGTCTATTCCCATTTTGGCTACAATCTGAAAGCTACAGAAATGCAGGCGGCAGTGGGATGTGCCCAGCTGAAGAAGTTCCCCGGCTTTGTAAAAAAACGCCGTCATAATTTTGCACGTCTTCTTGAAGGGCTGCAGGGTACCGGGGATAAGCTGATCCTTCCGGAGCCATGTCCAAATTCCGCACCAAGCTGGTTCGGATTTTTAATCACCTGCAGGGAAGGCGTTGACCGCAATAAAATAGTAAAATACGTGGAGGGCAAAGGTGTTCAGACGAGAATGCTTTTCGCCGGAAACCTGACAAAGCACCCCTGCTTTGACCAGCTTCGTCAGAGAGGCGAGGGCTACCGTATTGCAGGAACGCTTGAGAACACGGACCGGATCATGAATTCCACTTTCTGGGTGGGAGTTTATCCGGGAATGACTGATGAAAAAATTGATTACATGGCAAAAGTGATCCGTGAGGCACTGGAACAGTAGGATGCATTTGCCGGAGAATGGAGAAATACATGAGTTGGGATGAAAAACTGCGCTGGGCTGCCTATTGGACGCTGGATGGTTTATCCGGCGGAAAGGTGAGAGGCTATTATAATCAGATACGGGAAAGCTACCTTAAAGGTACTTCCATAGAAGAAACAGATAAGAAAATCAGCCGCCTGATCGCACATGCAGTCCACACTACTGAGTTTTATAAGGATTTTGATGAAAATACACCACTGGAAGCACTTCCGGTGGTAAACAAGGATACCTTCCGCAATCATTATGAAGCCTTTCGCTCGGAAACCTACAAAGACGCGAAGGACAACCGGGTGATGTGCACCAGCGGTTCCACAGGGACTCCTCTGGCCATGGTGCAGAACAAAGATAAGATTCGTCATAATACTGCCGGAAGTATTTTTCTGGGAACTGTTGGAGGCTATTATATCGGGATGAAGGAAGCCTTCATCCGGGTATGGGTCAACAATGTAAAAAAAGGCAGGCTGCAGCTTTTTATGGAAAACATGATTATGATGGACAGTTCTTCCATGGATGATGAAGCGCTGGAAAAGATGCTTTCTGTTATTAAGAAAAAGAAAGTGAAATTTCTGGTGGGATATTCTTCAGCTCTGGAGCAGCTCAGCCGTTACATTGATCAGCAGCAGATGGATACCGGTGGATTTTCTGTAAGGTCCATCATTCCCATATCTGAGAGTATGTCAGTGATGGCCAGAAACCGTCTGAAGGAGCAGTTTGGATGTCCGGTGCGTGCCTGGTATTCCAATGAAGAAAATGGAATTATGGGAATCCAGCGTGCAGATGACGAGAGTTATTACATAGATACGGAAAGTTATTATTATGAAATTCTGAAGCTGGACAGCGATGAGCCGGCAGAGGATGGAGAGCTGGGTCGCATTGTGATCACAGACCTTTATAATTATGCCTTTCCCATCCTGCGGTATGATAACGGCGATCTTGCCATTGCCCGCAGAAAAAAGAAGGACGGACGTTTTAAGCTGTATCTGGAGGAGCTTTACGGACGGAGAAGCGATATGATCTACGACTGTGACGGAAAAGCACTGACCCCTTATATTATTACAAACAATATGTGGGATACAAAGGGTGTAAAACAGTTCCGGTTTATCCAGGAGGATGTGGATAAATATACACTCTGGCTCAATGGTGACAGAGATCAGATGAATGTGGAGGATATCCTTGGAAGAATCCGTCCCTATCTGGGAGAACGGGCGCATCTTCAGGTGGAATATGTGGATGAGATTCCGGTGCTGAATTCCGGAAAGCGCAAATATATTGAAAATCGCTGTGAGAAATATAAAGGCAGGTAAGGAAAATGCCCGAGGCAAAACAGAAAAAAATGATTATAAATACAGCTTATACCATGGGCGGTGCTCTGCTGATGAACGGGATTTTGCAGCTGGTGATCTATCCTCTGCTGAACCGTTTCATGGGAAGCGACCAGCTGGGAAGGCTTTTGTATATTATGGGGCTGGCTGCTATTTTGTGTCCGTCTGTGGGACAGGCACTGAATAACAGTCGCCTTGTGGTGCGCAGGGATCATCCTGTAAAAAACGGTGACTATAATCGGATCCTGCTTCTGTTTGGAGCGTTGGGCTGTGCGGCGGCAGTGGTGATTGCCGCCGATTCTATTGTATCGCCCGGGGAAGGGATTCTGGCAGTCGTTCTTTTAATGCTGACTATTTTCCGGTATTACGGAGATGTGGAATACCGTCTGAACTTAAATTACAGAAAATATTTTATTTATTATGCCGTTCTGTCTGTGGGATATGTACTGGGATTCGGGGCTTATCTGCTTACGGGAAACTGGTATCTGATCTTTCTTATGGGAGAAGGGCTGGCGCTGATTTACCTTGCGGTCACAGGGACTGTTTTTAGAGAATTCTGGAAGGCAGGAAGCTGTTTTTCCATTGCTCTGAAACGGGGCGGTATGCTGGTGTTTTCCTATCTGATCACAAACCTGACCCTGAATATTGACCGGGTGGCGCTGAAATTTTTTATCGGAGATCTGGCGGTTACGTATTACTATGTCACTTCACTGATCGGGAAAACAATGGTGCTTCTTGTGGCGCCTGTAAATACCATTATTATTTCTTACCTGACAAAGCAGAAGGAGAGGCTTGGCAAAAAGCAGTTTCTTATCTTTGTGGGAGCGGGAGGTCTTGTAAGCTTTGTGTTTTTTCTGGCGGCGCAGGTGGCCACGCCTTTGTTTATCCGACTGTTTTACAGTGATCTGTATAATTCTGTAAAGGATATGATCACAGTTGTGAACCTCAGTCAGGTGCTGGGATTGTTTTCTGCTTATCTTTTTGTGGTGATCCTCACCTTTGCAGAAGAAAAATGGCAGCTGATTCTGCAGATCTTTCATTTGATAACGGTGACGGTACTTGTGTTGATTTTTACCCGTTCTCATGGCATAATGGGATTTGCTGCAGCAGTTCTGGGAGCAAATATCATTCGTGTAGCCGCAGTGATCATACTGGGGCTGTTAAGAGCCGGAGGCGCAGGCAGAAAAACCGGAAAAGAATAACGTTTAAGATTTAATATATATGGAATCAGAATGGAGAGAAAAATGCAAGCAGGTGAAATTCTAAGAAGAACCGCCTTTTGTGCACTGGATAAAATTCATGGCGGAAAACTGGAAAAAATTAAAAAGGCAAATAAGAGAGAAATTGTGGAAGGGGTCACAGAGGCTTACAGGGAAAGACGTCTGAATACGCTTCTTTCCTATGCAAAGCAAAATTCGGCCTTTTACAGAAAAATGGAGGGCCTGGAGAGTCTGCAGGATTTTCCTGTTATGACAAAGATGGACTATAACCAGAATAAAAATGAGATTCTCTGTGATGCTTATCAGGGAAAAGAGGACACGCTGTATAAGCTCAGTACCAGCGGTTCCACAGGTGCTCCCTTTACGGTGCTCTGTGACGGAGATAAAATGAACCGGGTAAATATGAATTTTATTTCTGTGATGGAATTAAACGGTTTTCGCCTTGGAATGAAGCGTGGAGAGTTCCGTGTATGGATTCCCGGAAAAAACACTATTTCCCGATGGAAATCCTTCAAGAACAATCTGATCATGATCGATATTTCCAATATGGGTGACGAAGCTCTGGAGAAAATCTGTGAGAAGATCCGCAAAGAAAAAATTCAGGTTCTGGTTGCCTATTCCAGTGCTCTGACTGCCCTGACCGGATACATAAAGAAAACAAAGAAGGATGTGACCAGGTGGTCAGTGGAGATGGTTTTCTCCATGGGAGAGGCTCTTCCCCAGGCGACCTACGATGCAGTGAAAGAAATCTGGGGATTTGCTCCGGTACGCTCCTATGGCAATAATGAGAATGGTTTTATTGCCATACAGCTTAATGAAGAGGACCGGTATACGGTGGACCTTTATAATTTCTATGTTGAGATACTGAAGCTGGACAGTGATGAACCGGCTGCGCCGGGAGAACTGGGACGTATCGTGGTCACTGATTTTTATAACAGAGCGTTCCCTATGATCCGTTATGATACGGGAGATACGGGAAAATATGTGGAAATAAAAGAAAAATCCGGCCGCTGTCATGGATATTTCACGGAAATATACGGCAGAAGAGGTTCTATGATGTATAACTGCAAGGGAGAACCGCTGTCCATCCACGTGTTCATGAACGTGCTGATCAATCTGGAAGGGATCGTCCATCAGGCAAAGTGTATCCAGTGGGAAAAGAAACGATATGAGCTGCTGATCAATGCGGACAGAGAAAAAATCAATGAAGAGGAAGTGGTTGCTTCCTACCGCCGTTATCTGGGTGAGGAGGCGGAAATATCCGTTACTTATGTGGATGAAATTCCAATCCAGGCATCGGGAAAACGCATGGTCTGCGAAAACCGGTGTCCGGATTATCAATAAATACAGCTCTTTAAAGGAGAAATAAAGAAGAATGAAGCAGAAGGTTTCTGATTATATAGCAGATTATATAGCAAATTGGGGAATCCGGGATGTTTTTACGGTTACAGGAGGCGGCGCCATGCATATGAATGATGCATTTGGCCATCATCCAAAACTTCACTGCACCTATCAGCATCATGAACAGGCATGTGCCATGGCGGCAGAGGCTTATGCCAGACTGGATAACCGTCTGGCAGCAGTGTGTGTTACCACAGGACCGGGAGCCACCAATGCCATTACCGGTATTCTGGGCGGATGGATGGATTCCATTCCCATGCTGGTGTTTTCCGGCCAGGCGCGGTATGCCACTACTGTACGCAGTACAGGGCTTAAGCTGCGCAGTATGGGGGTGCAGGAATGTGATATCGTTCCTGTGGTCTCTTCGCTTACAAAGTATGCGCAGATGGTGACTGACCCCAATACCATCCGCTATCATCTGGAAAAGGCTCTTTATCTGGCTGTCCATGGACGTCCGGGACCGGTATGGCTTGATATTCCCCTGGATGTACAGGGGGCCATGATTGAGACAGAGAATCTGAAGGAATATGATGCTGCTGAGAATCCGGAGCAGATACCGCCTGCTGTTTCAGAGGAGACAGTAAATCAGGTGCTGGATAAGATCAGATCCTCCTGCCGCCCGGTGATCTGTCCCGGAAACGGTGTGCGTCTGTCAGGAGCCATGGATTCCTTCAGGGAACTGGTGCAGGTTCTGGGTGTTCCGGTGGTCACAGGGATGAGTAGCGTGGATGCCATGGAGTCGGATTCCCCTCTTTATGTGGGACGAAGCGGCGGCACCGGAAACCGGCCGGGAAATTTTGCTGTCCAGAACAGCGATGTGCTTCTTTCCCTGGGAAGCCGCCAGGGCTTTACCCAGACAGGCTTTCAGTACAAAAGCTGGGCCAGAGAAGCGTACACCATTATCAATGATATTGACGAAAATGAATTAAAGAAACCCAATCTCCATGTGAGCCTTCCTGTCTGTGCCGATGCAGGAGATTTTATCCGGGCACTTTTAAAGGAGGCCAGAAGAAGAGGGGCGAGCCCTCAAACGCCTTATTTTGAAGGGGAAGGCTGGAGAGTGCAGTGCAGAAGCTGGAAAGAAAAATATCCGGTGGTTACTAAAGAGCATTATAAAACCGTGGAAGAGGGCTGCACCAATATTTATGCCTTTTATCAGGAACTGTCCAGGGCAGTGCCGGAGAATACCAATGTGGTAGTCAGCGTGGGAACCTCCCGGGTTGCGGGAAGTCAGGCCTTTCATATAAAAAAGGGACAGCGTTTTATTACAAATCCCAATACGGCATCCATGGGTTTCTGCCTTCCGGCAGCCACCGGTGTCTGTGTGGCTTCCGGCAAAAAGCCGGTAATTTGTGTTACGGGAGAAGGTAGTCTGCAGATGAACCTTCAGGAACTGCAGACGATCCGTCAGAACCGGCTTCCCGTAAAGCTTTTTGTTATTAATAATCAGGGGTATCATTCCATCCGTCAGACTCAGCAGAGTTATTTCGGGGAGCCGCTTGTGGGCGTGGGAGAAGAAAGCGGTGATTTAAGCTTTCCTGATCTTTCCAGACTGGTTCCTGCATACGGCTTTCCTTATTACAGCTGTCATGATTCCGAAAAGCTCTCTGAAGCTATCGGGCAGATGCTGGCAGAAAAAGGTGCAGCAATATGTGAGGTGTTTGTGACAAAATACCAGAAAACAGAACCTAAAACAGCCTCCAGACGCCTGGAGGACGGCACAATGTTTTCGGCACCGCTGGAGGATATGTATCCGTTCCTGCCAAGAGAGGAGCTGGAAGAAAATATGTTTATTCCCCTTGTGGAAGAAAGGGAAAAGAAATGAAGCGTATCGTGGTAACAGGTGCCACCAGCATGATCGGTCTGGCACTGATTGAAGAGAGCCTAAAAAACGGTGTGGAGGTGCTGGCAGTTGTGCGGGGAAATTCCGCCAGAACAGGAAGACTTCCTGTGCATCCGGCGTTAAAGACAGTGGAATGCAGTCTGGAGAGGCTTTCAGAGCTTCCTGATAAAATAGAAGGATCCTGTGATACCTTTTATCATATTGCATGGGGCAGCACAGGAGAAAACCGCAACAGAAGCACGGAGCTTCAGAGCCGGAATATCTCTTACACTCTGGAGGCTGTCAAGGCGGCAAAAGTACTGGGCTGCAGGCGGTTTATCGGAGCAGGCTCCCAGGCAGAGTACGGACCGCTTTGTGTACCGGCCATCGGACCGGATACACCGGGAAGACCTACAACTCCTTACGGTGCCAGTAAGCTTGCTGCCGGACAGCTTGCCTTTATGCTGTGCCGGGAGCTGGAAATGGAGTGCATATGGCCTCGTATATTCAGTGTTTACGGCATTGGAGAAAAAGAGACGACGATGATCGCTTCCGGCCTGAGGAAAATGCTGAAAGGTCAGCCCACAGAGTTTACACCTGCGCAGCAGCGCTGGGATTATCTTTACAGCAGAGATGCAGGACGGGCCTATTATCTCATTGGAGAGAAGGGCCGGGACGGAGCCATATATTGTGTGGGAAGCGGTCAGGCTATGCCGCTGAAGGAATACATTCAGATCATGGCGGAGCAGACCGGTGCAAAGGAGACCGGAATCGGCAAAAGACCTTATCCGGCCGGAGCAGTGATGAACCTTTGCGCGGATATCACAAGTCTGACAGAAGATACCGGTTTTGTGCCGGAATATACCTTTGAAAAAGGAATTGGAGAAACCATTTCCTGGATAAAGCAGCAGGAGAGCTAATTTATGAAAAAAAAGAAAATATCAGTGGTTATCCCCACTTATAATGAAGAGGCAAATGTGGTTCCGCTGTCAAAAGCCATTATTGAGACCATGGAGCGGGATCTGCCGGAATATGACTATGAAATACTGTTTATTGATAATCATTCCCAGGATAACACAAAAGTGCTTTTGCGGGGACTGTGTGCCGATAATCCCAGGATCAAGGCTATATTTAATGCCAAGAATTTCGGACAGGCACGTTCTCCGGTTTACGGTATGAAGCAGGCATACGGAGACTGTGTGATACGTATGTGTGCCGATTTTCAGGATCCTGTGGAGATGATCGTTCAGTTTGTGCGCCAGTGGGAGCAGGGGCATAAGATTGTGATCGGAGTGAAGAAGGCAAGCAGGGAAAAGCGGATCATGTACGGGATCCGTTCCGTTTACTATAAACTGATCAATAAAATTACAGATATTGACCATATTGAGCATTTTACCGGATTTGGGCTTTATGACAAAAAATTTGTTGATGTAGTCCGTGACCTGCATGATCCCATGCCATATCTCAGGGGCATTATCGCCGAGCTGGGCTTTGACTATTATGCCATTCCCTATACACAGCCCAAACGCCGTGCGGGAAAAAGCAAAAATAATTTTTACAGCCTGTATGATTATGCCATGATCGGTATTACCTCTTATTCTAAAGTGGTTCTTCGAATTGCCACCTTTGTGGGATTTGCCGTAGCAGGATTAAGTGTTCTGGCAGCGATTGTCTGTCTGGTGCTGAAGCTTATGTACTGGGACAGATATTCCGCAGGTATTGCACCCATGCTCATAGGAATGTTTTTCCTCAGTGCCCTGCAGCTTATCTTTATCGGTTTTCTGGGTGAATATGTGCTCAGCATCAATACAAGGGTGCTGGACCGTCCTCTTGTGGTGGAGGAAGAGCGTCTGAATTTTGATGAAAAAACAGATGAGAACGGGGAAGAAAAAGTGCCGGAGCAGGAGGAATAGGAGACGGCTATGGAAAATAAGAAGAAAACTCTGAGTGGAAAGGCATTTCGGGAAAATCCTTACGTCTGGCTGTTCTTTGCAGTGACCTTTCTGTTCGGGATTTTATTTATCCGGTTTATTCTGGGGGATTATGCCTATTTCTATAAGGATATCGGAAGTGATACCTTTTATATTAATTACCCCCTGTATTCCATGTTTATGGATGTGTTTCAGGGACAGGGCTTTGAAAGCTATTCTTTGAATGCCGGTCTCGGGATGGATATGTCATCATATCTTTTTCAGTATCTCAATCCGCTGAATCTGATGGTGGTGCTGCTTCCAAGGCAGCTTCTTCCCTGGAGCATTCTGCTGGCCACATATCTGAAGCTGCTGCTCATTGCTGTTTTTGGCTATAAGCTTTTTGAAAAATGGATCGGGCACAGAACAGGCAGCTTTACAGCAGCGATTTTGTGGACCTTCTCCGGGTATGTGATGCTGTGGGGACAGCATTACGGTTTTTGCACTTCCATCATGATGTTTACCGTATTTTTATATCTTGTGCATCTTTACACAGAAAAGAAGGAGCGTTCACGAAATGCCATACTTGTTTTGTGGATCACGCTGATGCTTTTTACCAATTACTATTTTCTGTATATGAGCGGAATCCTGGGCGCTGCCTATATCCTGTTTTATATGATCCTGAAAAAAGAACGTCCGGCAGACGTGATAAAGAAGCTGGCCGGTCTGGCCGGAATGGGAATCCTTGGCATCTGTATCGGTGGTGTCTGTATGATCCCTACCTGGAATATTTTTCAGAACAGTACAAGAACAGGGGAAATCGGTGTTTCTGCAGGAAATTTCAGGCCGTACAGCCTTTGCTGGCTCCTGGCTTTTCTGGGAAGGCTTTTTTCAAATAATCTGATGGGAATCGGCAATGATTTTCAGATCGTATCCAACTACTATGAAATGGCAATGATATCCACAGGAAGTCTGTGCTTTATCGGTGTGCCATGGCTTCTGATGAAAAAAGAAACAGGAAAGCCAACCGGATTTCTGACGGTGCTTTCTGTAATCATGCTCATTCTTCCGGTAACAGGCAGGATTCTTACCATGAACTCCTATACCCAGAGATGGAGCTTTATTATTTGCTTCATGGAAGCTGCGGCTGTGGGATTTTTTGTGAAATATCTGATGACGGAGTATGAAAGAAGGCTGGCAAAAAAAGCGGTTTTTGCCGGAATCGGTTTTACGGCGGCAGCTTTTGTGATCCTTATACTTTTCCAGAATGCAGAGGGGTATGAGCTGGAGCCTGCCTACATGATAATTTTTGCGGCCTTTTTGCTTCTTTATGCAGGAATTGTCTATTTGTTCGGAAGGTATCCTTCTCTGAAAAAAAGGCTTTCTGTTTTTCTGGCAGTGACAGTTTGTGTGGAAATGGCAGTAATCAATTATCCCACCATCAATTTCCGGAAAAATCCTACCAGACATCAGGTAGCCACAGAGCATTATAATGATGGCGTACGGGAAGCTTATGCCAGATTGAAAAGTGAAGACAGCTCTCTTTACCGTATGGCAAAGGATTATCCCTCCGGCTGTCAGAATGACGGTATAGCACAGGGGTATCCCGGTTTTTCCGTATATCTGAGCACAAATGCCAGGGAGCTGATTTCTCTGAAGGAAATGTACGGCGGTAAGGGAAACGGAAGCAATTCAGTGATTTTTGATCTGGACAACATTCTCATGTGTGCTCTTCTGGGTATGAAATACCAGGTGGCTCATACAGATTATACTCAGGCTGCAGTGTTTACTCCGGTGTTTGAAGAATCGGGAAAGGCTGTTTATGAGTATACCGAAGCACTGCCCTTCGGATATTTGTACGATTCCGTCTGGGAAAAGGATGAAATTAAGAAAATGTCTGTGACAGAGCGTACCCGGGCGGCACTTCACGGATTCTATTTTACAGAGGAAGAGGAAGAAAGTGGTACTTCCTATGCCAGTCCTTCACAGACAGAAAGTGAAAGCCTTTCCATTATTCATCACGAAACAACAGATCTGCAGTGTCATACGGAAGATACAGAAAAGGGACTGGTGATCTCGGATATGGGAGAGGACTCCAATGTGATCTGGGAAAATATGGGAGATGCTTTTTCTGAAAGTGCATTTTATACCATTCAGATTTCCATGGACGTGGATGAGATCGTGGATATGGCACTGTACTATAAAGCTTCGGAGGATTCCGTTTTTAACCGTTATCAGATGTACACTTTCCAGGTAAGCCCGGATGACGGGGTGTTTACGGCGATTATTCCGGGCGGCATTACAGATCTGCGTCTGGATGTAAGCTCGGAGGTGAAGGAAGTAACGGTAAAGGATTTTACCATCAGCAGAAATGACGGGGATGATGCAGCCTATGAAAAACTGAAAGAGAGTCAGGTTACGGATACATCATTTGCGGATAATACATACCAGGCAGCGGTGGAAAATCCGGATCAGGAAACAAAAATGCTCTGTATTCCGCTGATCTACAATGAAGGCTGGAGTGCATATGTGGACGCAGAGCAGGTATCCCTGTATAATATTAACAGCGGCCTGTGCGGCGTGGAGATTCCCTCCGGGAACCATCGGGTAATCTTAAAATATACCATTCCTCATGAGAAAGCCGGCATGGCTATGACAGCGGCAGGAATTGCGGTATATCTTCTGATCTTTATTCCTGCAGGAATACGCAGGAGAAAAAAGAAAAATATTGCTTGACTTAAGTGAATACCTGTGATATTGTATATGAGTACGTGAGAAATCAAAGCAGAGTTCCACTCTCACCTCAGCGCATCAGGCGACTCGGGTTTATATTGCACAGATACGGGATCATATTGTATTCGTGAGTATAAAGAAAAGTGTGGACATCTGTCTGCACTTTTTTCATGTACAGGGGACAGATCGTTTATCTGGCAGTAACGTCCCGAAT
This sequence comes from Blautia sp., assembly GCA_034118545.1. Taxonomy (GTDB): domain Bacteria; phylum Bacillota; class Clostridia; order Lachnospirales; family Lachnospiraceae; genus Blautia_A. The sequence continues at coordinate 20,241 of JAXFBD010000020.1, read as the reverse complement.
ATAATGAGGGTGACAGAAAGTTAAGGTTTATCAATCGTCTATGGAGGTGCACGACAATTAGCAATTTAATGATTAACGAACAGATCAGAGACAAAGAGGTAAGACTGATTGGTCCGGACGGAGCGCAGCTTGGAATCATGTCTGCAAAAGAAGCCATGTTTAAGGCACAGGAAGCAGGTCTTGACCTGGTAAAGATTGCCCCGCAGGCAAAGCCGCCGGTATGCAAGATCATCGATTACGGAAAATACCGTTATGAGCTTGCAAGAAAAGAAAAAGAAGCAAAAAAGAAACAGAAGACTATCGAGGTCAAAGAAGTGCGTCTTTCTCCGAATATTGATACCAATGACTTGAATACAAAAGTAAATGCGGCAAGAAAATTCCTTTCCAAGGGCGACCGTGTAAAGGTAACACTTCGTTTCCGCGGCAGAGAGATGGCCCATATGGCAAGCAGCAAGCATGTGCTTGATGATTTCGCTGACCTTTTGAAGGATGTGGCAACAGTGGAAAAAGCGCCGAAGGTCGAAGGCAGAAGTATGACCATGTATTTATCTGAAAAGCGTTAACATATTACAAATGGCTGTCCGTCAGGCCGAGCCGGAAAGTAATGTAAAATATTAGTAAAGTGAGATCAAGGAGGAAATTACAATGCCAAAAATTAAAACTTGTAGAGCAGCAGCAAAGCGTTTCAAAAAGACAGGTACAGGAAAATTAGTGAGAAATAAAGCTTATAAGAGCCATATCTTAACAAAGAAATCTCAGAAGAGAAAGAGAAATCTGAGAAAATCCACTGTTGTTGATTCTACAAACGTAAAGAGCATGAAGAAAGTATTACCATATTTATAAGATTTATAAGAAGATAGAAGAGAAGACGAACAGGAGGAAAATAAGAAATGGCAAGAATTAAAGGCGGATTAAACGCAAAGAAAAAACATAACCGTGTATTAAAGCTGGCAAAGGGCTACAGAGGAGCCCGTTCCAAACAGTATAGAATTGCAAAACAGTCTGTAATGAGAGCACTTGCAAGCTCCTATGCAGGAAGAAAACAGAAGAAACGTCAGTTCAGACAGCTTTGGATCGCTCGTATCAACGCAGCTGCAAGAATGAACGGTTTATCCTACAGCAAGATGATGCACGGCCTTAAAGTTGCAAACATCGACATCAACAGAAAGATGCTTGCAGAGATGGCTGTAAACGATGCAGAGGGATTTGCAGCACTTGCAGAAATCGCAAAGAAAGCTATCGCGTAATCGATTCGATCATAAGAAAATATACAGACAGCTCCGGTGGTTTCCGGGGCTGTTTTTGTTTACATGGAAATTCTTAATTTTTGCTGAAATTTTTGTAAAATACCACTTGAAAAGGGCAAAGTAAGATGCTATAATTTTACCATTAAAGAAATGGATAATGACGAAAAGCCAAAGCCGGCTGGTAGCTCCAGTGGGCTTTTTACGATTATACGGACTTGACACAGTTTCGGCAATCCATTCAGAAATTAAGGAGGAGAATTTATATGAAAAATTGGAAAAAAGCGCTCGGTGCAGCAGTTGCAGCAGCAATGGCAGTAACAGCAGTTATGCCGGTATCTGTTTTCGCAGAAGGTGAAACCTTTAAAATCGGCGGAATCGGACCGATTAGTGGTGGTGCAGCCGTTTATGGACAGGCTGTAAAGAATGCAGCAGAAATCGCAGTAGAAGAGATCAACGAGGCAGGCGGTATCGGCGGCGCACAGATCGAATTCAATTTCCAGGATGACGAGCATGATGCAGAGAAATCTGTAAATGCTTACAAAACATTAAAAGACTGGGGTATGCAGATCCTTATGGGTACTGTTACTTCCACACCGTGTATCGCAGTCAGCCAGGTAGCAGCAGAAGATAATTTATTCCTGCTTACACCATCAGGATCCGCTGTTGAAAGTATCGCTCCGGAAAACGCATTCCGTGTTTGCTTCTCTGACCCGAATCAGGGTAGCGCATCCGCTGCATACATCGGTGAGAACGGTCTGGCAGAAAAGGTTGCAGTTATCTACAACAGCTCTGACGTATACTCCACAGGTATTTATGAAACATTTGCAGCAGAAGCTGAGAACCAGCCATTTGAGATTGTTGCAGTAAAAGAATTCACAGAAGATACCAAGAATGATCTCTCCGTACAGATTCAGACAGCAAAAGATGCAGAGGCAGACCTGGTATTCCTTCCAATATACTATACAGAAGCATCCATGATCCTTGCTCAGGCAAACGGCATGGGATATGCTCCGAAATTCTTCGGTGTAGACGGTATGGATGGTATCCTTGATGTAGAAGGATTTGATACATCTCTGGCAGAGGGCGTTATGCTTCTTACACCGTTTGCAGCAGATGCAGAGGATGAGAAGACACAGAACTTTGTAAGCAAATACAAAGAAAAATATGATGGTGATGTTCCGAACCAGTTCGCAGCAGATGCTTACGATGCAATCTACATCATCAAAGCAGCAATCGAGCAGGCAGGCGTTACTCCGGATATGGAAGTTTCCGATATCTGCGAAGCTTTAAAAACTGCTATGACAGAGATTACTTTTGACGGTCTTACCGGTGAGGGTATGGTATGGAGTGCTGACGGCGAGCCGAACAAAGCTCCAAAGGCTGTTATTATCACAGATGGTGCTTATGCCGCAATGTAATCGTATATAACAAATAGATGTGTTATGCGGGGGTGCCATAGAAATGGCATCCCTGCTTTTGTTTTACCAGAAAAACAGGAATTAGGAATGCAAATGGAAATCCCCTTAGATAAAAGAATCCTTTTATGAAATAACAGGAGAGAATCCTGAAAAAGTAAATGTGAGGTGTACTATGAGTTTTCTTAATTATTTAATCAGCGGCATCAGCCTTGGAAGCGTATATGCCATCATAGCTCTGGGCTATACCATGGTATATGGAATTGCCAAGATGCTTAACTTTGCCCATGGTGATGTTATCATGGTTGGCGCCTATACCGTATTTATTGCCATGAGTTCATCAAATTTACCGGCGATTCCGGCGCTTCTTCTTTCCATGGTGGTCTGTACGGTTCTTGGTGTTGTCATTGAAAAAATTGCTTATCGTCCGCTGCGAAATGCAGCTTCTCCGCTGGCGGTTCTGATCACAGCCATCGGTGTCAGCTATTTCCTGCAGAACTTTGCTTTGCTGGTGTTTGGTTCCAATACCAAATCCTTTAATTCTATCGTCAAAGTTCCGGCGCTCCATCTTGCAGATGGAAAGCTTACCATTACCGGGGAAACTATTGTGACCATTCTGGCCTGCATTATCATTGTGGTCGGATTAAGTCTCTTTATTAATAAAACAAAACCCGGACAGGCAATGCTGGCTGTTTCTGAAGATAAAGGCGCGGCACAGCTTATGGGAATCAATGTGGACGGAACCATCGCATTGACTTTTGCCATCGGTTCCGCACTGGCGGCCATTGCAGGTGTTCTTCTTTGCTCCGCATATCCGTCCCTGACACCGACCACAGGTTCCATGCCTGGTATCAAGGCCTTCGTGGCAGCCGTTTTTGGCGGGATCGGATCTATTCCGGGTGCCATGATCGGCGGGTTCCTTCTTGGTGTTATCGAGATCTTCGGAAAAGCATACATATCTTCCCAGATGGCAGATGCCATTGTGTTTGCAGTTCTGATCGTTGTTCTTCTTGTGAAGCCTACCGGTATTCTCGGCAAGAAGATCCAGGAAAAGGTATAAGGGGGAGTGACCATGAAATCAATGAAAAGTAAAACTGCAAAGCAGAATGTGATTACTTATGGTATGGTAATAGCCGCATATCTGATCATGCAGATTCTGATAGTGACAGGAAATATCTCCAGTTCCCTGGAAGGACTTCTGATTCCATTCTGCTATTATGTGATTCTGGCAGTTTCTCTGAATCTGACGGTAGGTATTCTGGGTGAATTAAGCTTAGGTCATGCCGGCTTCATGTGTGTAGGTGCATTTGTAAGTGCATTTTTTACTAAGTGCATGCAGGAGACCATTACAAACGGAACCATCCGCTTTATTATTGCTATGCTTCTTGGTGCGATCGTGGCAGCAATCTTTGGTATTCTCATCGGAATTCCGGTACTTCGTCTCCGCGGTGATTACCTTGCCATTGTTACCCTGGCATTTGGAGAAATTATCAAAAACCTGGTTAATGTTCTTTATATCGGAAGAGACAGCAAAGGTATTCGTTTTTCCACGAAGGATGCAATTTCCCTTCATCTGGAAGCAGACGGTGAGAAGCTGATCAGCGGCCCTCAGGGTATTACCGGTATCCCAAAGGATGCCAGCTTTACCATCGGCGTGATCCTGGTGCTGATTACCTTGTTTATTGTACTGCGTCTGATCAATTCCAGAGACGGACGTGCGATCCAGGCAATCCGTGACAACCGTATTGCTGCAGAATCCGTAGGTATTAACATTACAAAATATAAGCTTATGGCCTTTGCAGTTTCTGCAGGCCTTGCAGGTGTGGGTGGCGCATTATACGCCCATAACCTTTCCACTTTAAGTGCGACACCAAAGAACTTTGGATACAACATGTCCATTATGATTCTGGTATATGTGGTGCTGGGCGGAATCGGGAATATCCGCGGCTCCGTAATCGCTCCGGTCGTTCTGAACCTGGTGCTGGATTATTTCCTCAGAAGATTCCAGATGATAGGCGATAACATTGTTCTTAAGTTCTTAAGCGATAACCGTATGCTGGTATATTCGGTTCTTCTGATTCTTATAATGCTTTTCAGCTGGAATCCGAAGATGATCGAATGGCGGAAGCGTGTATTCAGTAAGAAAGAAAAGAAGGAGGATTAATATTATGGCTATGCTAGATGTAAAAAGTATCGGAATCTCCTTCGGCGGTCTTCGTGCTGTAAATGAATTTTCTGTTTCTATCGAGAAGGGACAGCTGTATGGGCTGATCGGTCCCAACGGCGCAGGAAAAACAACCGTATTTAACCTTTTGACAGGGGTATATAAAACGGATACAGGTTCTATCTGGCTGGACGGAAAGGACCTGACCGGAAAATCCACCATCGGAATCAGTGAAGCGGGAATTGCCCGTACATTTCAGAACATCCGTCTGTTTTCCAAAATGAGTGTACTTGACAATGTAAAGGTAGGAATGCATAACCATCATCCCTATTCTGCCATTTCCGGTATTTTCCATTTTGGAGCTTATCATAAGCAGGAGAAGGAAATGGATGAAAAAGCTGTGGAGCTTTTAAAGGTGTTTGGACTGGAGGATAAGCTGGATTATCTTGCATCAAACCTTCCTTACGGTGAACAGCGTAAGCTGGAAATCGCAAGAGCCCTTGCCACAGATCCCAAGGTGCTGCTTCTGGATGAGCCGGCAGCGGGTATGAACCCCAATGAGACACAGGCGTTAATGGATATGATCCGTTTTGTACGCGATCATTTTGACATGACCATTCTTTTGATCGAGCATGATATGAGACTTGTTTCCGGTATCTGTGAGGAGCTTACGGTGCTGAACTTCGGAGAGGTTCTGGCGCAGGGTAAGACAGAAGAGGTTCTTAACAACCCGCAGGTAATCACGGCATATCTTGGTGAATAGGAGGAAACTGACTTATGGCAATGCTTGAAGTAAAAGATCTGGAAGTATATTATGGAATGATTCAGGCGATTAAGGGAATTTCCTTTGAGGTAAATGAAGGAGAGGTTATTGCGCTGATCGGTGCCAACGGTGCCGGAAAGACAACAACTCTTCATACCATCACGGGGCTTCTTTCTCCGAAGAAAGGTCACGTGATCTTTGAGGGACAGGATATTACCAGGATTCCCGCGCACAAGATCGTAAGCCTGGGAATGGCTCATGTACCTGAGGGCCGCCGTGTGTTCGCACAGCTTTCCGTATATCAGAATCTTAAAATGGGAGCATATACACGCTCCGATAAAAATGAGATTGAAGAAACTCTGGCAATGGTTTACAAACGTTTCCCACGTCTGGAGGAGAGAAAGAACCAGCTTGCGGGAACACTTTCCGGCGGAGAGCAGCAGATGCTTGCCATGGGACGTGCACTGATGTCCCGTCCGAAAATTATTGTTATGGACGAGCCTTCCATGGGCCTGTCCCCCATTCTTGTAAATGAAATCTTTGATATTATTCAGAGCGTAAGTGCCGGAGGAACCACGGTTCTTCTGGTAGAGCAGAATGCAAAGAAGGCATTGTCCATTGCGGACAGAGCATACGTTCTGGAGACCGGAAAAATCACTCTGGAAGGAAAAGCAGCAGATCTTCTGAACGATCCGTCTGTTCAGAAAGCATATCTTGGTGAATAAGGAGGGATACTTATGGGAAACTATGTAATTACAATTGCCAGACAGTATGGCAGCGGTGGCCGTACTGTGGGGCAGATGCTGGCAGACAGGCTGGGCATTCCGCTTTATGACAAGAACATCCTTCGGATGGCATCAGATGACAGCGGTATTCACGAAAAGTTTTTTACCAGAGTAGATGAATACAACAGTGTGAAGCCACCTGTGTTCGGAAAGTCCGCCATCTATAAGGGGGAACTGATCCCGCCTCAGAGCAAGGAGTTTGTTTCTGATAAGAATCTGTTTAATTATCAGGCAAAAATCATCCGGGAACTGGCTGAAAAAGAATCCTGTGTGATCATCGGACGCTGTTCTAACCGTATTCTGAAGGATTATCCCAATGTGCTCAGTGTATTTGTACATGCATCCTGGGAATTCCGTATGCAGAAGGCGGCAGATAAGCTGGGCAGACCGGAAAAAGAACTGGAAGAATTTCTTCTGAAAGATGATAAGAGAAAGACGGAATATTATCATCGGTTTGTGGGCGGTGACTGGACAGATGCAACACAGTATGATCTGTGCCTGGACAGCAGCCGACTTGGATTTGAAAAATGCCTGGAGATGATCGAGTATAACAAAAAGCTTCTTCTGGGCGAATAAAGAAGAATGAGGAATATGACAGGGCTGCTGCATGGTTCATGCGGCGGCCTTTGTTTGTATTTTACACTTCTAACCGGGCAGAGCGCAGGCATATACTCTTTATAAAAGGCATAAGTGGGCGCGGAGTATGAAGCGAGGAACGGGAAAAATCAGGCTGTGGGCGGCTTTTCTGATAATTGCTGCAGCTGTGCTCATATCCGGCAGCAGAGAGCTTCGGATGAAAGCGGCCCGGCAGGCAGCGGGAGAGGGGATGCTGCGCCTTGTGGCGGAGACCAGGGAGCATCCGGTGGTAGCTCTTACCTTTGATGACGGACCCAGTAAGAAATATACACCGGTGCTTCTGGAAGGGCTGAGAGAGAGGCATGTTGTGGCCAGCTTTTTTCTGATGGGAAAAAATATTCCCGGAAATGAAGAGCTTTTAAAGCAGATGCAAATGGATGGGCATCTGTTAGGTAATCATACTTACAATCATGTACAGCTGGATAAGGTGACAGTGGAAAAAGCCAGGGAGGAAATTGAAAAGACAAGTAATGCCATTTACCGTGTTACCGGATGCTACCCTGTATATATCCGTCCCCCTTTCGGGGCATGGAGAAAGGATCTTGATCTGGCAGTAACCATGTTTCCTGTGTTTTGGGATGTGGATACTCTGGATTGGAAAAGCAAAAATGTTGCTTCTGTTTTATCTATTGTAGAAAAGAATGTGGGAGACGGAAAAATCATTCTGATGCATGACGGTTATGAGACTTCGGTGGAGGCAGCACTTAAGATCGTGGATATGTTAACGGAAAAAGGTTATGAATTCGTGACAGTTGACCGTCTTTTGTTATTGTAGTAAAATGAAGCACAAATACAAAAGGAGATAATCTGAATGGATTTATTTGAATATGCAAAATCGAAAACGCTGGATAAGGAATCACCTCTGGCTTCCCGTCTGCGTCCGTCCACTTTAGAGGAAGTGGTGGGGCAGCAGCATATTGTGGGAAAAGATAAGCTTCTTTATCGGGCTATTAAAGCAGATAAGCTGACTTCTGTTATTTTTTACGGTCCGCCGGGAACCGGGAAAACCACTCTTGCCCGGGTGATCGCCAATACCACCAGTGCCAGCTTTACCCAGATCAATGCCACAGTGGCGGGCAAAAAGGATATGGAAGAGGTAGTGAAGCAGGCCCAGAATGAGCTGGGAATGTATGGGAGAAAAACCATACTGTTTATTGATGAGATTCACCGGTTTAATAAAGGCCAGCAGGATTATCTCCTTCCGTTTGTGGAGGACGGAACCATTATCCTTATCGGGGCAACTACAGAAAATCCATATTTTGAGGTAAACGGGGCACTTCTTTCACGTTCTATCGTTTTTGAACTGAAGGCACTGGAAAATGAAGAAATCCGTGAGCTGATCCTTCGTGCCGTAAATGACTGTGAAAAAGGAATGGGCAGCTATCAGGCAGTGATCGATGAGGATGCACTGGAGTTTCTTGCAGACATGGCAGGGGGAGATGCCAGAAATGCTCTGAATGCAGTGGAAATCGGCATTCTGACCACACCGCGCAGTGAGGACGGTAAAATCCATCTTACCCTTGAGGTGGCTTCTGAATGCATCCAGAAGAGGGTGGTGCGCTACGATAAAAAGGGTGACAACCACTATGATATTATTTCTGCTTTTATTAAAAGTATGCGGGGGTCGGATCCGGATGCAGCCGTATACTACCTGGCAAAAATGCTGTATGCAGGAGAGGATGTTAAGTTTATTGCCAGAAGGATCATGATTCTTGCCTCGGAGGATATCGGAAATGCAGATCCCCAGGCGCTTTGTGTGGCGGCGGCTGCTGCCCAGGCCGTGGAAAGAGTAGGCATGCCGGAATCTCAGATCATTCTTTCTCAGGCAGTTACCTATATGGCATGTGCGCCTAAGAGCAATTCGGCAGTAAATGCCATATCAGCGGCGATGGACTGTGTAAAACGGGTGCGTACTACCGTGCCTTCTCATCTCCAGGATGCTCATTACGGCGGCCATGAGAAGCTGGGACACGGTGTGGGATACCAGTATGCACATAATTATCCCAATCATTATGTAAAACAGCAGTATCTGCCATCAGAAATAATTGATGAAAAATTTTATGAGCTCAGTGATATGGGTTATGAAAAAACAATGAAAGAGCATATGGAACATATAAAAGGAGGAGCCTTATAAAAGCTCCTCCATAATTTTTGAGTAGATTTTCTGGCTTTTTTCCGGCCATTGACGGCACATAGCCTCAGCGGCTTCTTTATTGGGGGCAATGATATTTATATCCAGCAAAGAAACCTTTCTTTCTATGATCTGGCAGCGTACGGCATGGCTGCCCTGATTTGTTACATAGTAATCTGCAGGTGTCAAAAGCTGCTTTTGTAATTCTTTTCCCGTTTGTCTCAGATAATGCCGTACATCTTCTTTTATGTCTGATGACAGTTCTTTTTCAAAATACATCAGAGTGTTTTTGCCGTCTTCGGTAATCATGTAATAAGAAGTATTGCTTTTTGTCTGTCTTGTGACCAGATCAGATTCCTCCAGCTCGGAAATCGCCTGCTGCAGGTGGAAATAATTGGTGTATTCCCGATCCAGGATAAATTCGGAAATCTGAGAATTAGTAAGAGATGTCTCAGAATTATTCAACATGTACAGTATGATCAGTTTGTATGTGGTAAAAGGTGTTGCCATAGGAATTCCTCCTTTAACAGTCAGGCAGAGGTCTATAGGCCTTTCCCTGATAACTTTGCTTTTCCTTCATCTGATGATGGAGGAGATTCAGTACTTCCCGTTTTCTGGCTGCCCACAGGGGAGCAATAAGAAGCTGGCTGGGTCCGTCTCCGGTCAGCCGGTGAATGACAATATCCGGTGAGAGAATCTCCAGACACCGGATCAGCAATGTCAGATATTCTTCGAGGCTGAGTGTGGAAAAAAGTCCTTTGCGGTAATCCAGAGCCAGATCTGTTCCCTCCAGTACATGGAGAAGCTGAAGCTTGATACCCTGAATATCCTGACTGTTCAGATATTCCATAGTTTCGAGGATCTGTCGATGACTTTCACCGGGAAGTCCCAGAATTGTGTGTACGATCACTTCAATTTTTCGGAGACGAAGTTCTTTTACAGCGGTTTCGAAACAGGAAAGCGGATAACCGCGGCGGATATACCGGGCAGTAGCCGGGTGAATAGTCTGAAGTCCAAGTTCCACCCAGACAGGTTTTATACTGTTCAGACGTTCCAGAAGCTTAAGAACTTCCGGTCCAAGGCAGTCCGGACGTGTTCCGATGGATAACGCCACAATTGCAGGGTGGGAAATGGCTTCCATAAAGATTTTTTCCAGATATTCCACAGGTGCATAGGTGTTTGTATACGCCTGAAAATACGCAATGTATTTCTGAATGGGACGCTTCCTGGACAAAATGGCAATCTGACTGTTAATCTGTTCTGTGATGGAAAGAGATGCGCTTGCGGCAAAATCACCGCTTCCTCCCTCACTGCAGAAAATACAGCCTCTGAAACCTGTTTTTCCATCCCGGTTAGGGCAGGTCATACCTCCGTTTAAGGTTACTTTGTAGACTTTTTCGCCAAAACGTTCCCGGAGCATATAGTCCAGTGAATGGTAAGGCTTGTCATTCCATCTTCTCATAAAGCGGTATCTTTCTCTGCTTCTTCAGCAGGAATGTAGTTGTCAAAAATCTTTACAAAGAAAATGGAGTTTATATATGCCATTGCGGAAAATCCGAATAATACAAACAGCAGCAGAACCAGTGACAGGATCTGCGCATACGGAATGAGAGCAATGCCAAAGGGCAGAACTGTGACTATCAGCATGATGATCGTATAGGGAAGATGGCGTACCGCCATAAAAATGGAATTTATAAAGGTGCGGCGTACGGAATTATAAAATTTTGCCAGCACCGGATAAACATAAATAAATACCAGAAGATATAAAAATACGAAAACCATGAAGATACACAGAAGGATACGGGAGAAGGAAGTATCCATATTCCGCACCAGGGTAATATCCAGGTAAAGTACTCCGCCCACTACCAGCATAATAATATTTATGATGGTTGCCTGCTTAAAATTCTCCTTAAACGATTTAAAGAAACTTTTAATAATATAAGATTCTTCGTTTCGAACCATTTTCAGTGTTACATAAAACATGGCGGTGATAGAGGCACCGGCTGTAATAATGGGGATACTGCACACGATACACAGCACATTCAGCAGGATGAGGTCAGCCACCTTGCTCATCATGGAAAAAAACTTGTTATCCATATTAAAAAATCTGTCCATAGTTTATGCTCCTTTATGTAAAATAAGCTGCAATTTATCTATTAAGTATAACGAATCTAACATGAAAAATCAAGAAGCTAAGAAAGGTTGCCCCTGTGAAAAATGTGGTTTATAATACTGTTATGCGTAAATGAAAGGGGCAAAAGAAAATGAGTTACGAATTTGTGATGGATCTTCATACCCACACCATAGCAAGCGGGCATGCATATAATTCTCTCCGGGAAATGGCCAAGGCTGCGTCAGACAAGGGGCTGGAGGTTCTGGGAATTACGGAGCATGCTCCTAAAATGCCGGGAACCTGTCACAGCTTTTATTTTCATAATCTGAAAACGGTACCGAGAAACCTGTATGGTGTGGAATTGCTTCTGGGAGCAGAGGTCAATATTCTGGATCCGGAAGGAAGTATTGATTTAACGGAGCGGGAACTGAAGGGAATGGATATTGTGATCGCAAGTCTCCATATTCCATGTATGAAGCCGGGAACCTGCCGGGAGAATACCATGGCATATCTGAATGTGATGAAAAATCCTTATGTGAATATTATCGGTCACCCCGATGACGGACGATATGAGATCGATTATAAAGCGCTTGTGGAAGGGGCCAGAGAAAATAAAAAGGTACTGGAGCTGAATAACCATTCTCTTGCGCCGGGATGTTTCCGGCAGGGTGCCCGGGAAAATGATATCATAATGCTGAAGTACTGCAGAGAATATGAAGTTCCGGTTCTGGTAAGCAGTGATGCTCATTTTGATACACATATCAGGGAATTTGATCATGCGATTGCCCTTCTGGAAGAACTGAAATTTCCGAAGGAGCTGATTTTGAACAGAAGTGTGGATGCGCTGGATGGGCATATTAACCGAAAAATTTCTCAATAAATTATAAATTTTTGTAAAATAGCTTGCTTCCCACATTTTAGCGTGTTAAAATGGCAGTATTGAATAATAAGGAAATTTCATTTTTTCAAAGGAGCAAGTGACATGAGCAAAAAAATCAGAACTGAAGCCGTAGACCATCTTTTTGAGGCTATTTTATGTCTGAAAAATAAGGAAGAATGCTATACATTTTTTGAAGATGTATGTACCATCAATGAGTTGCTTTCCTTATCACAGAGGTTTGAGGTGGCAAGAATGCTGATGGACAAACGAACCTATCTGGATATTTCCGAAAAGACCGGTGCATCAACCGCAACAATCAGCCGCGTAAACCGTTCTCTGAACTATGGAAACGACGGATATGAAATGGTATTTGCCAGAATGGATGCCAAAGAAAAAGAAGAGCAGAAATGATTTACAGATGAAGGATGCAATAAATAAAGACATCTGCAAAGAGGTCATTCCCTTTTGCAGATGTCTTTTAGCATGCTATTTCTGATTTTTGTCCCCTTTATGTTTGTGATCAGGCGTCTGGGGTGCCAGATCATCGATCAGCTTTTCAATCAGCATTTTTTTGATATACACATCAAAACTGAGAAGGCAGATAAAAGAAAAGGTTTTCAGAAATTCCTGATCTTCCGGATCTGCATCTTCAAAGGTGGTCTGGGATACGTTGTAACGTTTGAGCAGATCCTTTTTCAGGTATTCGATCTGACTCTTCTCCATACTGAAAACTTCATTATATATATATGTCATATCCTTATCGGATGTGGACTTAAAATATTTTTCCGTAACAGGACCCAGAAGAGTCTGAATATCATTGATGGATAAAATATTCTTAAAATAATAAATGAAAATAAGCATCAGCATATGCTCTTTGGAGTAACGCTTTTTTTCAGGGGAAGGGAGCAGACGATTCTTGGCGTAGTTATTGATCATGGTTTTGGTGAGAATCTTGTCCTCAGGATGGCGCTTGGTGGATGCCAGCTGCTCTTCCATAAAGGTGGTAACCTGATCCATATAAAGATCAATATTAGGCAAAGAGTCCGGTTTGATGTAATCGACCCGGGAGACGCTTTCCAGAATGCTGTTTATCATGTTTTTTGAGTCAATGGTCATTTTTTTCACCTCTTTCGTTTATTATATAGTTTTAAATACTACTTGTAAATATTTTTTTTGCCTGAATCCGGCAAACAACCGTAATTACAGTGTCTAAGGAGCGGTTTGGACGTGTGGCAGGAACGGTAACTTTCACAGACAGGGTTGTGGGATTCGGGGTAAATATGCTAGAATGTAAAAACCGAGAGTGACAGGAGAATAAAAAAATGAGTATATATGAAGGTTTAAATCCTCCTCAGCAGCAGGCAGTATGTCATACGGAGGGGCCTCTTCTGATTCTTGCAGGGGCAGGCTCGGGAAAGACGAGAGTGCTGACGCACAGGATCGCTTACTTAATAGAAGAAAAGGGTGTAAATCCCTGGCATATCCTGGCAATTACTTTTACAAATAAAGCGGCTCAGGAAATGAGAGACCGTGTTGATAAAATCGTGGGTTTTGGATCAGAGAGTATTTGGGTATCCACCTTTCATTCCACCTGTGTCCGGATTCTGAGAAGACATATTGACAGGCTGGGATTTGATAACAGCTTTGCCATTTACGATGCGGATGATCAGAAAACTCTGATGAAGGATGTCTGCAGAAAGCTGAACATCGATACGAAAATTTATAAAGAACGCAGCCTGCTTGCACAGATTTCTCAGGCGAAGGACAACCTGATTTCCCCTGATGAGATGGAAATGAATGCGGCAGGGGATTATAATAAGAAAAAAGTGGCAGGAGTTTACAGGGAGTATCAGGCGGCACTGAGGCGAAATAATGCACTGGATTTTGATGATCTGATCTGTAAGACCGTAGAGCTTTTTCAGAATTGCGGGGATGTGCTGGAAAATTATCAGGAGCGTTTCCGTTATATTATGGTGGATGAGTATCAGGATACCAATACGGCCCAGTTTAAGCTGATCAGTCTTCTGGCCTCCAAATATGAGAATCTGTGTGTGGTGGGAGATGACGATCAGTCGATTTACAAATTCCGGGGTGCCAATATCGGTAATATTCTTGGATTTGAGCGGGTTTTCCCGCAGGCAGAGGTAATCCGCCTGGAACAGAATTATCGTTCCACACAGAATATCCTTAATGCGGCCAATGGTGTGATCGCCAATAATACAGAGCGTAAGCCCAAAACCCTGTGGACAGATAATCAGGAAGGGGAGAAGGTTCATTTTCGTCAGTTTATGAATGGCTATGAAGAGGCTGAATATGTGGCAGGGGAAATCAGCAGGGCGCACAGAGAAGGAAGGCTGGCTTATAAGGACTGTGCGATTTTGTATCGCACCAATGCCCAGTCACGTCTTTTTGAAGAAAAATTTCTGATGGCAAATATCCCGTATAAAATCGTGGGAGGCATTAATTTCTATTCCAGGAAAGAAGTAAAGGATCTGTTGAGCTACCTGAAGACCATTGATAATTCCATGGATGATCTGGCGGTACGCCGTATTCTCAATGTGCCTAAACGAGGAATTGGTGCAACAACTATCGGACGGGTACAGGATTACGCGGATAAAATGGAAATCAGCTTTTACGATGCCCTTCGTGTGGCAGAGGAAGTGCCGTCCGTAAAAAGAAGTCTTCCGAAAATTGACGGCTTTGTGACGTTTATTCAGAGTCTGAAAAGCAAGCAGGAGGTGTTGACGGTCAGAGAGCTTCTGGAGGAGGTCATTGATGCCACCGGCTATGTGGATGAGCTGAAGGCAGAGGATACTGAGGAATCCAGAGCACGAATAGAGAACATCGACGAGCTGATCAGTAAGACAGTGGCGTATGAAGAAATGATGGAAGAACGGGGAGAGCCGGCAACTTTGTCGGGATTTCTTGAAGAAATCGCACTGGTGGCAGATATTGATTCTGTGGATCCCAGTCAGGATTACGTGCTTCTCATGACTCTTCACAGCGCCAAGGGACTGGAGTTTCCCTGTGTATTTCTTACCGGAATGGAGGACGGTATTTTTCCCAGCTATATGACTATCACAGCAGATGACAGATCGGAGCTGGAGGAAGAGAGACGTTTATGCTATGTGGGGATTACGCGGGCTATGAAGGAGCTGACGCTCACCTGTGCCATGCAGAGGATGATCCGAGGGGAGACTAAGTATAATAAGGTCTCCAGGTTTGTTCGCGAGGTACCACGGGAGCTGGTAGAGCTTGGACATTCCGTACAGGAGAAAAAACCGAAAATCACGGAAACGGTTACGGATTCCAGCCGGTATAACCAGATGAAAATGGCATTTCAGACGAAAGCGTATCAGCCGAAAAACTTTAAGGTAACAAAAGCAGCGGCACTGGATTATAAAGTGGGAGATACAGTCCGTCATGTGAAGTTCGGGACAGGAATTGTAAAAAGCATTGTGGAGGGCGGTCGTGATTACGAAGTGACGGTGGATTTTGACCGGTTCGGAGTGAAAAAAATGTTTGCCAGCTTTGCCCGCCTGAAAAAAATTTAAAGCTGGTAAAAAGCATAATATGGTGGTATAATAATACATAATAAAAAGAGGCACTGACAGGTGCCCGGCAAAGCAGTCTATACTGCCCGGAATCCATATCCGGGAGCAATATTAAGACGAGAGGATGGTACAAGCATGAATATTAAAATTGAGGAATTATTGGCAGCATTAAAGAAAAAGGAAGAAGAGAAGCAGAAAAATACAGTCCTCTGGGTGCTGGCAGTGATTGGTGCAGTGGCAGCGGTTGCCGGAATCGCTTTCGCAGTATATCGTTTCTTCTCTCCGGATTATCTGGAAGATTTTGAAGAAGATATCGACGATGATTTTGACAATTACTTTGAAGAAGAGGAAGAGGCAAAGCCTGAAGAACCTGCAAAGGAATAATAAAAGACTGATAGCTCCGGTAAATGACCGGAGCTATTTTTGAGCAGAGAGATAAATAACAGAAAAAGGAGCTATTATGAAAAAAGGTGAGATTTATGAGGGTGTTATAGAAAAAATTGATTTTCCCAACAAAGGCCGTGTGCCGGTTCAGGACGAGAAGGTAACTGTAAAAAACGGAATTCCCGGACAGAAGATACGCTTTCAGATAAATAAAAAGCGTTCCGGCAGAGCAGAAGGACGTCTCCTGGAGGTGCTGGAGAGGTCGCCCCTGGAGACAAGAGAACCAGCCTGCAGCATTTTCCCGGAATGCGGAGGCTGTATGTATCAGACAATGTCCTACGAAGAGCAGCTGAAAATGAAAGAACGTCAGGTGAGGGAACTTCTGGAGCCGGTCCTTATAGAGTTCGGTCAGGTGAAAAAAGAAGGGGATGAATCGCTGCCGGATTACCGGTGGGAAGGAATTCACGGAAGTCCCATAGAATTCGGATACCGGAATAAGATGGAATTCTCTTTTGGAGATGCTTTTAAGGACGGTCCGCTGACACTGGGCCTTCACAAAAAAGGAAGCACTTACGATGTGTTAAATGCAGATGACTGTCGTCTTGTTCATCCGGATATGAACCGGATCCTTTCCTGTGTGCGTGTTTTTTTTACAGAGCTTGGAGCTTCATATTATAAAAAAATGCAGCATGTGGGATATTTGCGCCATCTTCTGCTGAGAAGAGCAGTTACCACAGGGGAAATTCTTGTTCATGTCATTACCACCAGTCAGGCAGAATATGATCTGATACCTCTTACCAAACGCCTTCTGGAACTTCCGCTGGAAGGAAAGATAGTGGGAATCATGCATATCATCAATGATTCTCTCTCAGATGTGGTACAGAGTGATGAGACCAGAATTCTTTACGGACAGGATTATTTTTATGAAACACTGCTGGGACTGAAATTTAAAGTCAGCACCTTTTCCTTTTTTCAGCCAAATTCCCTTGCTGCGGAAGTACTTTATTCCGTGGTGCGGGACTATATCGGTGATACGAAGGATCTGGAGGTTTTTGACCTGTACAGCGGCACCGGCACCATTGCCCAGCTTGCAGCCCCGGTGGCAAAGGAAGTGATCGGTGTGGAAATCGTGGAGGAAGCGGTGGAGGCTGCCAGGGATAATGCGGCTCTGAATGGCCTTACCAACTGCCGGTTTATCGCCGGTGATGTATTAAAAGTACTGGATGAGGTGGCGGAGAAGCCGGATGTGATTATTCTTGATCCGCCCCGTGACGGCATTCATCCAAAAGCCCTGCCGAAGATTCTTGCCTACGGCGTAGAAAAAATTGTGTATATTTCCTGTAAGGCAACCAGTCTGGCACGGGATTTGCCGGCATTTCTGGAGGCCGGTTACCGACTGGAGAGAGCCTGCTGTGTGGACCAGTTCTGTCAGACGGTCCACGTAGAAAGTATTGCGCTCCTGTCCCGGAAGGCATGAAAAGTGGTACCATGTTAGATTATAAGAAGACAAAATAGCAATTACCTAATTATTATTTTGATTTTCCGTCATATGAAAATCCATCTTAACATCAGGATGAGCTTTTTTCAATTCTTTGGGTGTACAGTGAAATTTGGCATCAAATAATTTTCGGAAGGTGGCGTAGAATGATTTGGGGAAAAGTGTTAAATATTTTTTTAACTATTCTGCCAATGAACAGAGTGTACCATATGTTTATAAAAATGGCGTAGAACTCTTGTCAGAAACCCGGATTGACACACAGGACACACTGGATATTCCAGCGTGGGGAGTGAAAATCATTGAGGAACTTTATTATAACGATTAAGTTCTAACGGCAGCGGATGACAATCCCTTTCTGAAAGTGAGTTTCCGGCGGATCACATGCGCGGTCAGTGGAAGAATGCTTTGGATAATGGGGGGATTTATTGAATTAAACGGTGCTTAACGAAGAGGGTTTTATAAAGTAAATATCAATACATCATAAAATTAAAAGCTGCTCTTTTTATGAAAAAAATCATTATTTTACGTACCTGGGGCTAGCCATCGTGCTTGGGACTTGGTACAATAAAAGAAAAACCGCAAAAGGAGGAAAAGAAAATGTTACCATTATATGCTAAAGAAGAATTAAATTCACTTGACTTTGGTCTGGCAGGAAAAACTGCGATCATCACAGGTGGAACAGCCGGAATCGGGAATGAAACAGCGAAATATTTCCTGGCACAGGGAGCGAATGTTGTAATCAGCGGGCGTAAGCCGGAAGTTGATAAAATCGCAAAAGAAATGGGTGGTGACAGAGCGGTCGGTGTACAGGGCGATATTTGTGATGCCGCGCATCGTGCAGCATTGATTGAAGCAGGTGTAAAAGCGTTCGGTCAGATTGATATACTTGTGAACTGTGCGGGAATTGCCATCCTCGGAAAAGCAGAAGAAATCAGCGAAGAAGATTTCAGTAAAGTGATTGCTGTGAATATAACAGCCAATTATTTTATGGCTCAGGCTGTTGGGAAATATATGATTGAAAACAAAATTGCCGGCTGCATTGTAAATGTAGCTTCTCAGGGCGGTGTCATCGGTTTGGATAATCACAGCGCATATTGTGCGTCCAAAGGCGGTGTGATCATGATGACAAAGGTTCTGGCAATGGAATGGGGAAAATACGGAATTCGTGTAAATGCGGTTTCACCTACGGTTGTGCTGACGGAAATGGGTCACAGGGCATGGGATGGTCCTGTGGGTGATGCATTTAAGAAGGAAATGCCATCAGAGAGATTTGCAGAACCGGAAGAAGTTTCTTCGGTAATCGCATACCTTTGCAGTAAAGGTGCTTCCATGATTACAGGGCATAATCTGCTGATCGACGGCGGATTTACGATTAAGTAAGTTTCTGTTTGGCAGATCAAAAGAAGGGAAAGCGAGCCCTGCTCGTGTAGCATGTCGTAGACGGAATGGAGGCAGTAGATTTGGAGGATGACTGTCCCTCAGGGAAAATGCCTTAAGGGACAGCTTCTATTTATATAGAAATTCGTTTCATCCATTATTTCCATACCAGTGCCGGAATACCTTCCTTATTTATCACATCACAGATTCATTGTCTTTCCTGCTGTATCCACTGCTCAAATTCCTCAACAGACTGCACCCGTGATGCTTTCTTAAGATAACGTTTTAATACTTCCATGTCCTTTTCTTTACATATACATGCACGCAATTCATCCGGCACTTTCCCGAGTTCTCTAAGCAGTTCCAATATGGAATCAATTTTACCCTCGATTTTACCCTCGACTTTACCCTCGATTCTGCCCTCGAGTTTTCCCTGTTCGATTCCATTCAACAGGATTGTCTTTGCTTCATGTTCCAAAACTTTTCCGCCCATTACTGATGTCACTTCCTTCCTGACATTCTCATACTTCGCGGTAATCTTCTCGATGACCTTCCGGGACATATCCACAATCGTGCATTTCGTGTATTCGCTGATTTCTCCATTTAAAGTCAGCTTGTTGTGTTTTCATCACCGGTATCTGATAGGAAATCTCGCCTCCCGGTGTCTTTATCCTTACGGTCATCGCATCCGGTGTCCGGGTGTTATGACGCAGATACAGGACTGCCGAATGAGGAAACTCCACCGTGAGGATTCCTTTCACAATTTCTCCTGCATCCAATGCGATCTGCGTATCATACTCAAACATACGCACGATCATCTTATTGTCCGTGGTGCTCTGACACTCTAAATGGTACTTCTTTTTTCTTATTCCAATTATCTGAAAACAGGAATCCGTTATTTTCTCTTTTGTACTGGTATCCTGTATTTTTGTTGCAAACAATTTTATCAGAAAATAACCAGATTGTACAGAATGTTTTCTTTCAGTGCTGAATTTCAGGAAAGTATTTGAAAAAATCCGGTGAAATATGATATAATTTTTAAATCAACGAGTGGCATTTTGCGTAATTCCGGTTGCGTACAGATGCTGCTCGTTATTTTTTGCATATTTATGAAATGGAGGAAAAAATATGTCAGCACATGAAACAAAGATCAGGATTATGAAAACGGTGTCAGCCGGAACAAAAGAAATTATTCAGCGGAGAGTCAGAAAAGAAAATCTTCAGGAAATGTTTGAAAAAAATGCGGCGTTGGCACTGGTACACGGAGATGTATGCGACATGATTTATGCCAGTG
>JAXFBD010000019.1:0-8534 GCA_034118545.1 Blautia sp. | reverse complement strand
GCTGGGGTTTGACAGTGAAACGGCAAATCGTTTCTATGGATACGCTGAGAGTGTCTTTGCAATGGGCTCTTTATGTGGTGGAATGGGAGCGGGTTTATTTGCCACAAAGATAAAGGCGAGAAATGGCTATCTTTTGCTGTTTTATGATGCACTCACACTCATACCGATTGGTATTGCAATTATGATTACTATGCAAACAATGATTTCTTATATCATTATTTTGGTTAGTTGTTTTTTCATGGCATTCCTGTCCACTTTATTTTCTATTCAGATTATGTCTTATCTGCAGATGATCGTACCTGTAGATTTGATCGGAAAGGTAATATCCTGTGCTATGTGTATAGGAATGTGTGCATCCCCGATTGGCCAGGCAATGTATGGAGGTTTATTCGAGGTGTTTGGGGAGAGGGTATTTGCCTTGTTTTTTGCTGCTGAACGAGGAAATTATCGTTGACAAAAATGGCATATCATGTTAATCTATATCACATAAAAATAATAAGCGAAAAGCTATGATGAGGAATAGTACACAAGGACTGAAGCACAGAGAGCTGCTGGCTGGTGTAAAGCAGCGGAAGGAAGTTGTGGAACTCGCCTTTGAGCTTCTGCCCCACATCCCAGTGAGAGTAGGCGCAGACGGTGTCCACCGTTACCTGGAGCGGATATAAGGATGTGTCAGCATTCCGTATCCCGTAAGTGTATGAATTCGTTCATAAATAAGAGTGGTACCGCGTAGGACTCATAATCGTCTTTCGTCTCTTGCATTATAATGCAGAGCCGGAAGACTTTTTTATTATATTCAGATGAATGAACGGAGCCGTTTATTCATCTGAATACAGAATTGGAGGAGGAAAAAACTATGATGAATGCAGGAAAGTACAAACGCCAGTATTTTATGCCCCCTGAAAAATGCATGAAATGGGCAGAAAAAGAGTATGTTGACAAGGCACCTATCTGGTGCTCCGTGGATTTACGCGACGGTAACCAGGCTCTTGTGATTCCTATGAGTCTGGAACAGAAGATCGATTTTTTTAAATTGCTGGTGGAAATTGGATTTAAAGAGATTGAAGTGGGATTTCCGGCTGCCTCTGAAACAGAATATACATTTATCCGCACGCTGATCGAGCAGAATCTGATTCCGGATGATGTAACCATTCAGGTTCTGACACAGGCAAGAGAGCACATTATCCGCAAAACCTTTGAAGCAGTAAAAGGTGCTCCCAAGGCAATCGTTCATGTTTATAATTCCACTTCTTTTGCACAGAGACAGCAGGTTTTCAGAAAATCAAAAGAAGAGATCCTGCAGATTGCAGTGGACGGAGCGAAGCTGCTAAAGGAACTGGCAGATCAGACAGAGGGGAATTTCCAGTTTGAATACAGTCCGGAAAGCTTTACCGGAACAGAAATTGATTATGCGCTGGAAGTATGTAATGCGGTTCTGGATGTATGGCAGCCCACAGCGGATAATAAGTGCATTATCAATCTTCCCGTTACTGTTCAGCATTCCATGCCTCATGTATATGCAAGCCAGATTGAGTATATGAGCGAGAATATGAAATACCGGGAAAATGTGATTTTATCACTTCATCCGCATAATGACCGTGGATGCGGTGTGGCTGATTCCGAAATGGGACTTCTGGCGGGCGCAGACCGTATTGAGGGAACGCTTTTTGGCAATGGCGAGCGTACCGGAAATGTGGATATTGTAACACTGGGTATGAACATGTATTCTCAGGGCGTGGATCCTAAGCTTGATTTCTCTGATATGCCTCATATCTGCGATGTTTATGAGGAGTGTACAGGTATGAAGGTGGATGAAAGAAGCCCATACAGTGGTGCACTGGTATTTGCTGCATTTTCAGGTTCTCATCAGGATGCCATTGCAAAAGGCATGCACTGGAGAGAAGAAAAGAATCAGGAGCTGTGGAACGTTCCTTATCTTCCCATCGATCCTAAAGATGTTGGAAGAAATTACGATGCCGATGTGATCCGTATTAACAGCCAGTCCGGAAAAGGCGGCGTAGGTTATATTCTTGAAACAAAATATGGTCTTAATCTGCCGCCGAAAATGCGTGAGGCAATGGGTTATGTGGCAAAAGCAGTATCTGACCACAGTCATAAAGAGCTTCATCCGGATGAGATTTTTGCACTGTTTAAGAAAACCTTCGAGAATGTGGTGGAACCATACAACATCAGTGAAGTCCATTTCCAGCAGAAGGATGGCATTACAACACAGGTAACCTCCTCCTTCCGCGGCAGGACCATAACCACTGAAGCCAGAGGAAACGGACGTCTGGATGCAGTCAGCAACGCACTGAAGAAAGCATACGAGCTGAAATACACGCTGGAAGTTTATCAGGAGCATGCTTTGGAAAGAAGCTCCAGCTCCAGAGCGATTGCATACGTGGGAATCCGTAAACCGGACGGCTCCTTATCCTGGGGCGCAGGCGTGGATGCCGATATTGTCCGTGCTTCCATTGATGCTCTTGTAACAGCCATCAATAACAGATAAAATTTCCGAAAAGAGTATAGCCCAGGGGGCGAAGTGTATCTGTCAATTGTGATACAAAGGCAGTGAGCACATCGCGGTCCTGGGCTTTCACATTTTTACTGTTTGCCCTGGATGTGTTTGTGCTGTATAATAAGAAAAAATGTATCATTATCAGACAGGAGGCTTTGGAATGGAAATAACAAAAGATTTTGTGTGTCATGGGGATATTTTATATGCGGTGAATGCAGAAAAGCTGGAGGTTTTTGAAGACAGCTGGATTGTGGTAACAGATGGACGTGTAGAAGGGATATATGAAAAGCTGCCGGAGAAATTCATTCATATGCCTTTGAAGGATTATGGAAGAGGTCTTATCATTCCGGCTTTTTCAGATCTCCACATTCATGCCTCCCAGTTTGTACAGAGGGGAATCGGTATGGATAAGCTGCTTTTTGACTGGCTGAACGATTATACCTTTCCCCAGGAGGCACGTTTTGCATCCATGGACTATGCAAAACCGGTCTATGACGCGGTGATAAAAGAACTGATCCGCCATGGTACATTCCATGCCAGCCTTTTTACCACTATTCATTACGATGCTTCTGATTATCTTTTCCGCGCAATGGAGGAAAAGGGACTTTATGGATATGTGGGAAAAGTAAACATGGATATGAATTCTCCGGAATATCTCTGTGAGACGACAGAGGAATCTCTGAGGGAAACAGAGCGTTTCCTGGCAGAGCATCAGGGAACCGGTACAGTGCAACCGATTATTACTCCTCGTTTTGCTCCAACCTGTTCAGAACCTCTGATGAAGGGGTTGGGTGAACTTGCCAAAAAATATCACTGTGGTCTGCAAACTCATCTTGTGGAATCGATTGCGGAAGTAAATTGGACTCTGGAGCTTTTCCCGGATTATGGCTCTGATGCGGAGATATATGAGAGAAACGGTTTGCTGGAATATGGCCCCTCTGTTTTTGCTCATTTTATTTTCCCATCACAGGCAGATATAGACATTGTTCGAAAAGCCGGCAGCATGATGGTACATTGCCCGGATGCGACGACCAGTGTAACTGCCGGAATTATGCCCGTGAAAGCTCTTCATGACAAAGATATTCCTATTTGTATGGGAACAGATATCGGTGCGGGGCAGAGCACCGCTGTTTACAGACAGGTGGCAAGAGCCGTGCAGTTATCAAAGCTGAAGGAATTCTATGAACCTGAGGAAAACGGAAGGATCACCTTTGCCCATGCCTTTTATATGGCAACAAAGGCGGGAGGCAGCTGCTTCGATCATGTAGGTTCTCTTGAAAAAGGATATCGTTTCAATGCACTTGTAGTGGATCATCTTGAAGATGACGGTTTCACACTTACACCGGCGGAAAGAGCAGAACGTTTCTGTTATGCGGGGGATGACAGAAATATTGTGGCAAGATTTATCGATGGAAATGAAATAGTTGTTCCGGATTAAGAAAAAACAAGAGGCGAAAAAGATTAAAGAACTGTTATAAAGGAGTACCTTATGGCAAAAAAGAATCAGAGAAAAACAAAAAGCAGGATCGTTTCTGCAGCGTGGAAGCTTTTTTACCAGCAGGGATATGAAGATACTACAATAGAAGAGATTATTGAGGAGTCAGGAACCTCCAAGGGGTCATTTTATCATTATTTTGGCGGCAAAGATGCTCTTCTTGGATCGCTGGCCTATATGATGGATGAAAAATATGAAGAGCTGGAGCCGGGGATACCGGAGGATATGAACAGCTATGAAGTCCTTCTTTATCTGAGCAGGGAGCTTTTGAGTATGATAGAAGAGACGATCAATATGGAGCTTTTGTCAAGGCTTTTGTCCACACAGCTTACTACCAGGGGCGAAAAGCCGCTTCTGGATCATGACAGAACATATTATAAGCTGCTGAGAAAGATCATTACAGCGGGAAGGGAAAAGGGAGAGCTTACCAGAAAGCTTACGGTCAGCGAAATGGTTCATTACTATGCCATGTGTGAGCGGGCGCTGCTTTATGAATGGTGTCTGCGCAAAGGCGAGTATTCTCTTTCCGAAAACGCATCCAAAAGACTGCCGCTGATGCTTCAGGGCCTGATAGAGATAAACTAGACTGCGTTCTATACTAAATACTATACCATATTCTGTATTGCATCCTGTTCTTTATTGTGTTAAAATTCAGGAATAGTTGCAAATTCAAATGATATTTGCAGAAGAAACAGTAGAATGAGGAGGAGAATACAATATGGATTCCAGTAAAATTTGGATTCTTGTTGCCATCATTGCCTATCTGGCTGGAGTAATAGGCATAGGAGTGGTTGCATCGAAAAAAAATCATACAACAGAGGATTTTTATCTGGGCGGCCGTAAATTGGGGCCTTTTGTAACAGCGATGAGTGCGGAAGCATCGGACATGAGCAGTTATCTTCTGATGGGACTGCCGGGTCTTGCTTATTTAAGCGGTCTTGCGGATGTTGGCTGGACGATCATCGGTCTTGCGGCAGGTACATATCTGAACTGGCTGCTGGTTGCAAAGCGACTGCGATTTTATACTCATACCACAAATTCCTTTACGATTCCTGCATTTTTTTCCGATCGTTACCGGGATAAAAAAAGAATGCTGTCCGTAATTGCAGCGGTTATTATTATCGTATTTTTTGTGCCGTATACGGCATCCGGCTTTTCCGCCTGCGGAAAACTGTTTTCCAGCCTGTTTGGTATTGATTATATTCCGGCAATGATTATCAGTGCCATTGTTATTGTGGCATATACCACACTGGGAGGATTCCTGGCAGCAAGTACTTCTGACTTTATCCAGAGTATTATCATGACCCTTGCACTGGTTGTGGTAGTATTTTTTGGGATTCATACAGTAGGCGGAATGGACGTGGTAGTGGAAAATGCCAAATCAATGGCAGGATATTTTTCCATGACAAGCACTTATGATGCAGCAACAAACAGTGCACTTCCTTACGGACCGCTTACTATTATTTCCACACTGGCATGGGGACTGGGTTACTTTGGTATGCCTCATATCCTTCTTCGTTTTATGGCTATTGAGGATGCGGCTAAATTAAAGCTTTCCAGAAGAGTGGCTTCCATTTGGGTTGTAATTTCCATGGCAGTTGCAGTGGGAATCGGTATAATCGGAAATGCCATGAGTAAAGGTGGTGTTCTTGCGGCTCTTGAAGACCCGGAGACAATTTTGATCGCTATTTCCGATAAAATCGCTCAGCATGGAATTCTCGCAGCGCTTGTGGCAGGTGTGATTCTTGCAGGTATACTTGCGGCAACCATGTCCACAGCTGATTCTCAGCTTCTTGCAGCATCTTCCAGTGCATCTCAGAACATTCTGAAAGAGGTATTCTTTAAGGAAATGAGTGAGAAAACAGGAATGATCATAGCGCGGGTAACAGTAATTGTCATTTCTGTCATTGCCATTTTCATTGCAAGGGATTCCAACAGTTCTGTATTCCAGATCGTGTCTTTTGCATGGGCAGGATTCGGTGCGGCATTCGGACCTGTTGTACTTCTGGCGTTATTCTGGAAACGCTCCAATTTGCAGGGAGCACTGGCAGGAATGGTTGCCGGCGGTGTGATGGTATTTATCTGGAAATTTGCAGTACGTCCAATGGGCGGAGCCTGGAATATTTATGAGCTTCTTCCTGCTTTTATCGTTGGTCTGGTACTGAATGTTATTGTCAGCCTTCTGACACCGGCTCCATCCAGGGAGATTCAGGATGAGTTTGAAAAAGTTGCAGCAATGAAATAGTATTCAGTGGCTGTCGTGAAAGCAGAGCATATCAGAATCTGCTTTGCGGCAGCCTTTTTTATTTCATTTTATAGGAAAGAACGCTGTCATAATTGGTCAACAAAAAAATCTTGACGAAATGGTTTTACATATCTATAATGAAATTATCAGATGGAGATCTGATATCGGGAGTATTTGTTAATTGGATAAGGGACACGCAGGATGGATTTTCTGTCATTTTGAAGGGGTAAAAATGACGGAAAGGGGTAAACTGCGCTGTCTCTTTTTTTGATGCGCCAAAAAACCGGTAAAAGATGAAAAAACATACAAAAACAGCTTGACATATTGCGATTTATTAACTATAATTTTCTATAAGTTACAAAATTGTTACGAAAAAAATAATAAAAGAAAAATAACTATAATAAAAACGCAAGGAAATAAGCCTATGAATGTTGCAAAAAGTCATCGAAATGTAAAACACCAGGAAAAAAAGAAAAAGAGTAAAAAAGAGGGAACCTTTAAAGGTTTGTCCGTTCTGACAATGTTTGCCGTTCTTTCATTAATGATTCTGGCAGTATCAAAGGTTTCAATCATTTCAAGAAACGGACAGGTTTATGCGGCTTCAGAGGAACAGCCGGCAGATAGCCGGACGGAAGATACGGTGGAAACAGAGAGCACTCTTCCTACAGGAATTGCAGGTGTTGTAACTGGCGTTAATGAGGTACCATCGACCGGTTCAAGAGTTAAAAGAATCGGAACATCCTGTGAAAATGTAATGGTGGGTCAGCGAATCAAAACTGTAGAAAAAAAGGATATGGCCATTAATGTAAGTGACAACATGGAAAATACGGTAAACAATCTGGACAGCAGGGCGGAGGAGATGGCATCCACACCCAAAATGATGTCTGATACAGATTATGATACTCTTCTCAGGATTGTTGAAGCGGAAGCCGGAACAGAAGATATTAAAGGGCGTGTCCTGATCGCAAATGTAATTATGAACCGGGTTAAGAGTGAAGGGTTCCCGAATAATATTACAGATGTGGTATGGGAATATGATAACGGGGTTCCGCAGTTTTCACCGACATATGACGGAACCATAAATACCGTTACCGTTTCAGATGAAACGAGAGAAGCTGTGAAACAGGCAATGGAAGGCGCTGATTATTCAGAGGGAGCTTTGTTCTTTATTCAGAAATCAGCGGCGGAAGAGCATAACGTGGAATGGTTTGAAAAGGATCTTAAAAAGCTGTTTAAATATGGATGTCATGAGTTTTATACTTACCCGGAAATGGCAAACGAAAAATCAAACAAACAAAATAGAAAAGATGATAACAGAAAAAATGACAATAAGGACTCTGCCGCTGTTCAGGTGGTAAAGAATTAGCATCTTGGTATAAGGGGGGAGAACAGGCTGTCGCAAAATTCGATCTGCAGGGATTTGGTTTTACGACAGCCTGTTCTGTTTGTTAAAAATAAAAATTTCGTATAGTAATTCGGAAAAGTCTATGTTATACTGGGGACTGTAAATTTGCGAAAATAAAATCAGGTGATAGAAAGGCAGGAAATATCATGCAGGTATTATATAAGAGTACCAGAGGAAAAGAAGATGCTGTGACAGCATCCATGGCTATTTTGAAAGGATTGTCCGAAGATGGGGGATTGTTTGTTCCGACTTCTGTCCCCAGACTGGATATTCCAATGGAAAAACTGGCACAGATGAGTTATCAGGAAACGGCATATGAAGTAATGAGCCGTTTTTTAACAGAGTTTACAGAAGATGAGCTGAAGGCCTGCATTCGCAATGCATATGATGAAAAATTTGATACAAAAGAGATCGCACCTCTTCGTGAGGCGGATGGCGCATATTATCTGGAATTGTTTCATGGGGCAACCATTGCATTTAAAGATATGGCACTTTCCATTTTGCCTCATTTGATGACTACTGCTGCAAAGAAGAATCATGTAAAAAATGAGATCGTTATCCTGACAGCAACATCAGGAGACACAGGTAAGGCAGCACTGGCAGGATTTGCAGATGTTCCCGGGACAAAAATCGTCGTATTTTATCCGAAACACGGTGTCAGCATGATACAGGAAAAGCAGATGGTGACACAGAAAGGGGAGAATACCTGTGTTGTTGGTATTACCGGAAATTTCGATGATGCACAGACGGCTGTGAAGAAAATGTTTAACGACAGAGAGATGGCTGCACAGCTTAACGAGGCAGGCTTCCAGTTTTCTTCTGCGAATTCCATTAATATAGGACGTCTTGTACCGCAGATCGTATATTATGT
>JAXFBD010000018.1:0-10679 GCA_034118545.1 Blautia sp. | reverse complement strand
TGTTCTTTCGCAAACTGCTTCTGCATCATACCCAGGAAGTACGATATTGGCTTTTTCCCAATCTTCACGTTTTTTGATACCGGCAATTGTCAATTCCATAACCTTGTTTCTCCTTTCATCCAAGCGCGGCTGCACGCATATTGTTAGGTATATCATACCACTTCACCCTACTGATGTTCAAGAGTGTTCTTCTCCAAAAAAGGAGTTCCTTATATTAATCAGATAGCACTTTTTATTTTCTGTACAGCCGTTTCCACGGCTTCCGCATCTTCCAGAATTCCAAGGCAGGTCATATGCTGCGGGCAGCTTCCCGATATCTCAAACGTCACCACGTTGGATGCAGGAGAGGATTCCGTTTTATATATTTACCTACGAGAGCCGGTTTGAAGAGTATGAAAACGATGCAGATAAACGGAAAATATTGGGAAATGAAGCGGCAGGAATCATGGAAAAACCGGAGAATCCGACTTTACATGGAGAAATCCCTGAAGGCTTTGTCTTTCAGCTCAACGTTCAAACTGTTTTTTTAATTCCTGTCCCCCCAATAAACTGTAGTCTCAGGATTCCAGTCTTAATGCTCTTTGGACAGTCTTCTCTAAATCAATTATATCAATGGGCTTTGAAACATGAGCGTTCATTCCCGCTTCTAAGCAGTTATGAATATCTTCAGAAAAAGCATTAGCTGTCATTGCGATAATCGGAATCGTAACAGACAGTGGATGTATGGAAGATCTGATTGCCTTTGTGGCTTCAAGTCCATTCATAACCGGCATCTGTACATCCATAAAAACAGCCGCATACCGGCCCGGAGATGATTTTTCAAACGCATCAACAACCAGCTTCCCATTTTCATAAATATCAACAGTGGCCCCCGCATTTTTCAGGATCTCTTTCAGTATTTCCGCATTCAGTTCATTATCTTCCGCTGCCAGGAAATGAAGTCCGTTCAGTACGTTAATTTCCTCAATATCCCCTGTTTTTTCATGACCATTCAGTAATCCATCCAATGTAGTGCGCAGTTTTGACACGAAGAATGGTTTTGGCAATAACCCATCTGCGGGAATCTCGTCCGTTTTCGTCAGTGTATCGTTCAGATTATAGGAGGAAAGCAGAATAAAAAGGCTTTCTTTTTTAATGAGTTTTCTAAGCTCTGTTGCGGTCTGTTTACCGCTCATTCCTTTCATGTACCATTCGATGATCACCACATCAAAATCCTTATCCTTTGCTGCTATCTTTACTGCATCCTCACCGGACAGTGCACATCTTACCTGAACGCCGCATCTTTCCATGGAAAGCACAATATCCTTACACTCTTTTTCACTGTCATCAACAACAAGGATTTTTGAAATATTGTTCTGTTCCCAGAAATACTTATTGTCCGCTGCATCAGATATATGCAATTCCAGATTGACATGAAAAACAGAACCCTTCCCTTTTTCAGTCTGCAGCGATATCCGGCCGCCCATAAGCTTTACCAGACTCTTTGTTATGGCCATGCCCAAACCGGTCCCCTGCACTTTATTTGTAACAGAATTCTCCTCACGGGTAAATGTATCAAAAATTATTTCAGCGTATTCTTCAGTCATACCATAGCCATTGTCCTGAACGGAAAAATGTAAATTTACAAACTGCGGGCGTCTCTGAGGAAGCTCCGTTACCGAAAGGATAACATGCCCGCCATCCGGCGTATATTTACAGGCATTTGACAGGAGATTTAACAAAATCTGATTCAGACGCAGCTTGTCTACAACAATATTTTCGTGTTGGATATCATGGGTTACAACATCAAATGTATGTCCCTTTTCCTGCATCTGCGGACGGATAATTGTTTCAACCTCATCAATAATATCTGCAATCTTTTCATCTGACAGATTCAGAGTTGTGTTGCCCGATTCAATTTTTGACATATCAAGAACATCGTTAATAAGACCAAGTAAATGCTGACCGGACAATTTTATTTTCCTTGTGTATTCGCGAACCTTCTTCGGATCATCAGCATCCCTTTCAAGAAGATCCGAAAAACCTACAATGGCATTCATAGGAGTTCTTATGTCATGGGACATATTACTTAAGAACGAACTCTTTGAATTATTTGCCGCCTCTGCCACCTTAAATGCCTCCTCCGCTGCATGTTTTGATTCTTCAGCCAGCCGGCGGGAAACTTCCAGTTTTGCGTTATTTTCCTGTTCCTTTCGGTATAACTGCTCCTGCTGCCGCATTCTCAGTAAGATGACAAGAATAATGATAAATATTACCGCCAGAATAATACCGGCAAAAACCAGTGTCTTAACAACAGAGCCCACCAGGATCTGTGTATTGGTTGCAACATATTGTGCAGGGATGGCAAGCAGAAGAACCCAGTCTGTATCTGCCATATGATGGAGACACAGATAATACTCTGTTCCTTCCTGGGAAGCATTTGCTATGGAATTTCCGCTCTCTTCCAGCTCATTTATAAGGGATTCGTAGCTGTTACCATGAGCATATGTCATGTCCTCCAGTATGCTGAAGATATTTCTTCCCACAAAGACCTGATTATTCTGCTCCGAATCGGTGGAATATAATTTCGTTCCGGTCCTGTTCATAACATATGCTGTGCTCTGCCCGCTAAAAGCATCCGTATGATAACAATCGATTATATCTGACAAATCTTTAATATATCCGCAATAACAAATAGCAGTATCTTCCAGCAAAACAGGTTCGTCAAGTTTGTAAATAAATAAGATTTCCGTGGAATTTGTACCAAAGATATTGATAACGCTGCTCATACGTTCTTCACAGTCTACAAGTTCCTCTATATTGTAAATAACTCCTTTTTTACCGGAAGCAGAATAATATCTTCCGTTACCGTCTATCGCTATGGGCATCAGTTTATTCGTTCCCGCTTCAAATATGTCCTGGAGTTTTTTCAGAAATCCCGTCAATTGTCCGACTGTCCCAATATGTTCGCTGATAATCGAATCCTTGATAAGCTGTGCTGTTTCC
This sequence comes from Blautia sp., assembly GCA_034118545.1. Lineage (GTDB taxonomy): Bacteria > Bacillota > Clostridia > Lachnospirales > Lachnospiraceae > Blautia_A. The sequence goes on along the minus strand of JAXFBD010000018.1, from coordinate 7,694 downwards.
CATTCATTTTGCATAAGCATATCCATGCTTGAATACAGCTCTTCCGTTACCTCGATCATCTGATTCAGTCGTTCCTGGTAAATCAGTTCATCGAGATAGCTGCTGTAGGAATGAAATGTTGCCAAAGCTCCGATTCTACCACAACCGTGATCAGAATCGGAAGCAGTATTATGTTTTTCTTAAGCATACTCTTTTTCATAAGACCGATCTGACCCCTTTAGTTTCAATACAAGGTTATTTTTTCCATACAATGTCAGCAGGCTTTAATGTACTTACCCTCAGTAAACATATTTATAACAGGGTCATAATCAAGCTCCAGATCCTCCGGGCAAATATTTACATCCCGTATAAACTGCTCCATACGTTCAAAAGCCCCCGGCCATACAACATTATCAAGTCCCGCAGCAGCTTCTGAAGGATCTTCATAGTTGCTGCGCCACATACGTCCCTCCATGGAAACTATCTCCGGAATGGACAACCCCTGCAGCACTTCCATGCAGGTGTAATCATAGGCAAAATCAGCCACAAACCCACGGATACCTTTTTTCTCAAATGCCTGACATGCCAAAATCAGACTGTCGTAATCCGTCGGCAGCGGAATATCATACTCCTCAAACAAGCCTCTGTTTACCACAAAGCCGTCTACCGTACCACAAAGAGGAAGCCAGTTAACTGTTCCGTCAGAATTGGTAAAACTGCCAATATAAGATTCATAAATAGCACCTGCCTCCTCAGTCGTGGACAGATCCATAAGCTGGTCCTTCAGATCCGCCGCATCATGCAGGGAAAAACGGCGGCAGGTAATAATATACGGCAATTCTCCGTGTTCATTCATGAATTTATAAAAATCAAGGTCATTATTACCCACAACAAATTCAATATTCACATCAGGAAGCTGTGACTGGATATACGGAGCGAAGCTTTCGTTTAACATGTTGCTCCATAAATATACCGTAATGGTATCCTCATCTTCTTTCTGCGCAATTGCGGCACATCCCGGCAAAAGAGTCAAGGCCATTACCGCAGCCACAGCGGTTGCTGACAGACTTAATAAACTTTTTCTTTTCATACTTTTCCTTCCCTTCAAGCAGTACATCTGCTTTCCTGTACATACTGTCCCCATGAAATCATTAGTGACAATCATAATTACATAGTTATGTAAAATAAACTATATCACATGCACCCCGAAAGACAATCTATTCTCAAATATTTCTGCTACGTATTTCATATTATTACAAAAAACACCCTCTGCACATTGTCATAAAAAGTTACACATAGTTTCCCGGATGATAAAGGAATAAACACAAATCTCAACATAGAAACAGCCACTTTAATTTCATAAAGCGGCTGTTTCTATGTTGTATCACTGTCTGTTATAATATGCGATCCCGTCATCCGGCTTAAAGTATGTTCTGATATATCCGTCTGTAGAAACAATGACAAACTCATTGGTGCTTTCAAGATAATAAACATCATCCCCGTCTTCTGCTTCAATTTTGTGTAAAGAATGACTGTTCTCAACCACTTTTTTTGCAGCCGTCTCATACGCCGATGCAGAAGAGAATCCCATATCCACACCATGTTTTTGAAAATGCTCATTTAACAGTTCTGAATTACGGAAGCTGATATCATTTGCTGCTGTACCGGTATATGAAATATCGGGATTCTTACTGTCTCCATCCGTATAATTCTGCCATACACCTGAAATAACCAGCAAGAAAATACCTGCTGCGGTTAATAATTTTTTTATGGCCTGTTTTGGTTCAGCCGCCGCAGTAACACCTTTGGACTGCCTGTTTGTTCTCTTCATCTGATCATCCTTTCTGTTTTTCATGACATATTTATTCATATTTCATAAACCCGCAGTGAGCAGATTATAACAGGAAAATATTAAGTTTATCTGAGCCAATGGTTTAGTGTTCTGGCCAAAACATTCAGGTCAAGAGGTTTTGCAATATGTTCGTTCATACCCACAGTTTTTGCAGCATGAACATCTTCTGCGAAAGCATTGGCGGTCATTGCAATAATCGGAACCTGCTTGCAGTAGCTGCGAGCCATGGCGCGAATGGCCCGTGCGGCATCATAGCCGTTCATTCGCGGCATCTGGATATCCATAAAGATGATGTCGTAATAACCGTCCGGGCAATCGTCCAGCAGATCTACCGCCTCCATTCCGTCTGCGGCATGCTCCACGAGGATGCCTGTCATACTGAGAATCTCCATAGCTATCTCAGCGTTCAGTTCGTTGTCCTCCACCAGCAGAGCACGCTTTCCTGTCAGTTCAATACTGCCTAATTCCACCAGAGGTTCCGTCTGCCGCTGCTCCACTTCGCCCACAAGAACAGAGAAGGTCCTGGCCAGCCTGGACCGGAACAGGGGTTTGCTGATGAAGGCATTGGCACCGGCCGCTCGAGCCTCCTGCTCAATATCCGACCAGTCGTAGGCAGAGATAATAATAATCGGCACATCATCTCCAACCGCCTTGCGGATTGCACGGGTTGTGTCAATGCCATCCATATCCGGCATCTTCCAGTCGATGATACAGGCGAAATAGTCCCGCTTCTGCTCGTGGTGCAGCACTACACGCGTAATAGCCTCGGCGCCTGTGCTGACACCCTCAGCCTTCATCCCAAAATCATTGAGCATTCCGCAGCAGGACTCCAGGCTCAAAGCATCATCATCCGCTACAAGCACATCCAGATTCACGAACTTATCATAGCGGATCTCCTCAGTGTCCTGGAGCTTCAAATACATGGTGACAGTAAAGCGGGAACCAACTCCCGGTTTGCTCTCCACTTTGATGTCACCGCCCATCATTCGGACAATGTTTCGACTGATGGGCATCCCCAGTCCGCTTCCCTGAACACGATCCACACGATTATCCTTGGCTCTGACAAAGGGTTCGAAAATCTTCTCCAGAAAATCTTCTTCCATGCCAATGCCATTATCCTCAAAGACGAATTCATAGCATCCCACCTTTGTCTGGTTGGAAGGTTTTTCCGTGATGGACAGCCGGATTTTGCCGCCATCCGGTGTATATTTCACGCTATTACCCATCAGATTTGTAAAGACCTTCTGAATACGCAGGCTGTCTCCCACAACGGCCTCGTGCACCACACCGGAAATGTTTACACTAAGTTCATGGTGATGCGCCTCAATCTCGGAATTGGTCATGGTGAGCAGATTATCCACCAAATCGGAAAGGTTGAACTGCTCCTCGACCAGGTCAACCTTTCCGGACTCGATCTTGCTCATATCCAAAACTTCATTGATGAGACTGAGTAAGTGCTTGCTGGCCTGAGTAATTTTCAGCAAGCTGTCCTTTACACGTTCTTTCTCGTCCAAATGTGCCACTGCAATAGCGGTCATACCGATGATTCCGTTCATAGGGGTGCGAATGTCATGGGACATATTGGACAGGAACTCTGTCTTTGCCCTGTTTGCAGCTTCCGCGACGTCATATGCTGCCTGCAGTGCCAGTTCCTGCTGACGTTCCTTCTTGATCAGATCATCCACATTCCGTGTTCCGACTACAGCCACCAGACTGCCATCTTTCTCATGGACAAAGGATACTCTCGCCTGCAGATAAATGACTCCTCCATCTGTCAGCTTTTCATAGGTGAAGGAATAGTCCTGCCCGTCCTGGCGGATATGCTCCAGAGACAGCTTCTCAAGAAATTCCCTGCGGCTTGCATCCGATACCAGTTCTTCAGAATACCCCCAAATAACCCTTGACCAACAGTTGTCATGTTTACGAATATACTCCGCTATAGCCCGTCCGTCCTCTTCCTCCGCACGGTAAACCGTAACCGTATCTGTATTCGGATTTACAAGAAGGACAGAATAATATTCTGAGCCAAGGCCTTCTATGATTTCACGCTGCATTTCCATCTCTCTGGTCTGCTTCAACTGACGTCTGGCTTCCTCGTCCACATCACGCATTCCCAGAATGAAAGTGACCGTTCCGCTGCTGTCCACTGTTTTTACGGTATTCATTTCGAAGTAAGAAATCACACCGTTCATAATTCTTCTGTACCCCAGCTTATACAGTCCTACCTCCGGAACTTTTTCCATCAGAACGGAAAGCCCTGTGGATTGCCGGATCCTGTCACGGTCTTCCGGAACAATAAAGGTGTCAATGTATTTAGAAAGAACAGCCTCGTAATTTCCTAGCGTAAGGAGCTTTTTCAGCAGCGAAGGATCCATCCCGATGCCGTCCGTCCGGTAAAGGCTCATTTCCCCGGTCTGCGCATCAATTTTGAACAGACTACTGTACTCCTTGCTCAGCGCGTCGATAATACGAATCTGCTCATTCTGTATCTCTGTGTATTTTCGTTCTTTCTCAACAATCGCATCAACACAGCGGAAACCCAGGACGATCTGATCTTCTGTTTTATGCCGGGAATAAAACCGGATAAAGGAAGCCTGAAAATAATGAACGCCAGTTTCATCGGTAATCACGCGGTAGCTGCAGGAATATTCATCACTTTTTTCAAGAGCACATTTCACATTATCAACCGAGATGGCGGAGTAAAGAGAGGCTCTGTCCTCCTCTAAAACATATTTTGAAATATAGTAGTCCCAGGTATCATGGTAGGAACGCCGGATAACCCGCTGATCTTCTGCAATGACGACTCCTTTGCGCTTGATGGTCATAGCGGTATCATTTGCCAGGTCAAGCAGTACGACATCGGGATAATCCCTGCTGAGCGCACCGGCAATTTCCATCTCATCCTGCATTTTTTCTATGCTTTCCAGTTCTTTCACCTTGGCGTCATGGATAATACGAGTGGTAAAAATCACATGGGAAAGCTTACCATCCGGTGTACGATCTCCCTCAATGAAAGAGCATTCTGCCCAGACGGGCTTATTTCCCGGCTCCGGAGATACATCTACGGTGCTTAAAAACTGTCTGGAAATGATTTTAGTTCTGCCAAGTCTCTGATCCAGGGTGGACAAGTCCACAAATTTCAGCATTTCCCCGGTATAGGAAGGCACCATCATATGATTGCAGAAATAATGCAGCCGTTCTGCCGCATCACCGGCTGCGCCGATATGCGCATGAACATGATCAGCCGATGCCAGTTCCATAAAGCTTCCGGTACGTAAGTCAATATAGTACACGGAAGTGTAAATCTCGCTCATGGATTGAATAATTCGCATCCGATCCACCAGCACTTTGTTGGTCTGCTCCAGCTTTTCGTGCATCATACGCTCTGTTGAAATCTCGCTGTAACAGGTGGAAGCCGCCACGGACAACAACAGCAATGCATCCGTATTCTTTCGTGGATTATCCACACCAAGAAAGCCGACCACTTCACCATTCACCATAATCGGAGCCGCCATAAGACTTTCGATTCCCTGGGATTCCAGAATTTCATAGGTCTTTGTTCCGGGGTTATAATCCTCTGACAGTGAAGAGATATAGAACTCCCCTTTTTCTTCAAATGCTTCAAACCAGCATTCCATTCCATCAACAGGAATATTCTGAAGATTATCAATCTCTGCATTGACTCCTTTGCGACACCACTCAAAGGTATTATTAAATACCCTGCGATCCATATGCGCCTCGAAAATATAGGCACGATCCGCTTCATAATACATGCCGATATCCTGAAGGATACTGTTCATCGTCTCCTCATCTTTTACTTTATCCAGATAATCCCGCAGAAATTGCTTAACTGCCTGTTCCTGACAAGTCTGTATTTGTTTCGTATCATTCATAGTACACCTCTAAATACAGTAAAACAGCCGGAATCCGTTTTGAAATATTTTTCTTTTTACACATCTTTTGTTTCTCTCCTTCAGAAATACAAAATTATCCGGGGATTTCGATCCCCGGATATAATTAACATAAATATCAACCAGGCCGTACACTCATATTTTTTTGATTTGATGCCCTCTGAACCAAATTACTTAATCGTAAATCCTCCGTCGATCAGCAGATTATGCCCTGTAATCATGGACGCACCTTTACTGCAAAGGTATGCAATCACAGAAGAAACTTCTTCCGGTTCTGCAAATCTCTCTGACGGCATTTCTTTCTTAAAAGCATCACCCACAGGACCATCCCATGCTCTGTGACCCATTTCTGTCAGTACAACTGTAGGCGAAACTGCATTTACACGAATCCCGTATTTTCCCCATTCCATTGCCAGAACCTTTGTCATCATGATCACACCGCCTTTTGACGCACAATATGCGCTGTGATTATCCAAACCGATGACGCCGCCCTGAGAAGCCACATTTACGATACAACCGGCAATTTTGTTCGCAATCATATATTTTCCAACAGCCTGAGCCATAAAATAATTAGCTGTTATATTCACAGCAATCACTTTGCTGAAATCTTCTTCGCTGATTTCTTCTGCTTTTCCAAGGATGGCAATTCCTGCACAGTTCACAAGAATGTCAATCTGACCAAACGCTTTTACACCTGCTTCAATCAAGGCTTCACGATGTGCGGCATCACAAATATCGCCCTGTACACCGACCGCTCTGTCACCACCCATTTCTTTTGCAATTTTCTCTACTTCCGGTTTACGCCCGCTGATCACCACATTCGCACCCTGTGCAAGGAAATATTTCGCTGTTTCATTCCCGATTCCTGCTGTTCCGCCTGTGATAATCGCAGTTTTTCCTTCCAGACCAAAGTCAAGTGAACTTAATTCTTCTTTAGCGTATAATGGTAACATTTTTCTTTTCCTCCTTTTGCGATTTTTCTTTTATTTTTATTATATCTGCAATAGAAAAATACTGCAATATAATTAATGATGCGTTATTTCATCATTCCATAACGTCTTAATTCTTCATGGAAAGCTCTTCTGCGTGAATATTCTTTTTTGTAAGCTTCCATAAACCGTTTTTTTGCTTCCGCGTCTCCGAATGATTCTCTGACCTCACCAAAGGCAGCAATGAATGCTGCACACTCTCCATAATAAATGGAGCTGCTGCTACCGACCGTGCATTATTACTGGACTATGCCCAGGTACAGGAATCCATGGGAAATATCTGCCTGACCACAGCAAATATCCCACAAGCTAAAATCCATTTCAAAAAAGCCATGAAGATTTATGAAAATGTCTGGGCTGATGAGCCGGAACTCATCCAAGTCCAGGTCGATCTCTATCGTGTCATCCGGCTTTTGTTGGGGCAAAAGAACAACCGTCTCAACGTGCATACCAAGTCAAATCATATCCCCACAAAATCACAGAAATATGGGCAATATTTCTGCAGTACGAATACCGCTCGTTCAACCCGTTTCCCACAAAATATAAATACCATTAATTTTACATCACCTTGATGCAAAATCTACTCTTCTCCTACCATACCAGCTTCCAAAGCTTGATATTCCTGATTTAACTCCCTCAATAATTCTTCTTCACTTGGCAAATATAATTTATATTTCGAAGCAAAAATTTGTGTTTCATTTTCTGGCAGCGTATATTTGACCACAGATTCACTTTTGTCCGCACATAACACAATACCAATCGGTGGATTATCTCCCTCATTCATAAGCTCTCGTTCATAAATCAAGACAAAGCACTTTAAGATTCGCCGGCTCCAGTGTCTGAATTTCCGCTGCAACTTGCTCTTTATTTTTACTGGATAATAACCTTTCATAGAAGAAAGAATTTATCTGACGCTCAAGCTGTCTGGTACTCCATTGAGATTTTACAGCTTCCTGCATATAA